>NZ_JADPJC010000099.1:0-23512 GCF_023073215.1 Bradyrhizobium sp. 35 | reverse complement strand
TGGGGGCCTCAAGCCCCCAATCCCTGCAATCTCAAATGCCGCCGCAACCGGAAAACTGACTCCTGCTCAATCGCTTAGAGCCTTGTTCACGGACGACTCGCAAGCGTCCGTCGAAGCTCAGAACGTCTGAATACGAGTACAATCTCGCTCCCGTATTTGGCAACACGACGGATAGAACAAACCAGAGCGAGAGACGGTTAGGCCACAGAAACGACGTTTATCGGATAGCGAGCCAGTATATCGCGTAAAGTCTGCAGCACGTCGGAGAGTTCGAAAAGATCCCTTGGTGCGCCAAGGCAGATGCGTGTTGCGCCGGGATCAACTTCGCCGACCGCCGACGCGATGCGTGGTGTCACAAGTATGCCCCGACCTCGGGCGGTGGCGGCAAATTGATCCGCAGACCACCCTTCCGGCAATGGCAACCATCCGTAGAAGGCCGGGAAATGAAGCTTTGAGGCGTTCGGAAAAACGTCCAGGAACACCTGGTAGCGCTCGCGCGCTTGCAGACGCCGCTCATGCAGAATTTCTTCAAGCTTGCCGCTCTCGATCATCCGGATTACCACCTCGCTTAGCATGGGAGCCACAAACCAGGCGGACGCGTGCAGGAGTAGCTCGGTTTGAGCAATGTAGTGCGGCGGGACCGTTAATGTCCCGAGCCGAAAGGCGGGCGCAAGGCACTTGGAATAAGAAGTGACGTAGAAGGTGCGGTTAGGTGCCAGGGAGGCGATCGGCACCGGACGCTCCGTGAAGAAGAAGCCGTAAACGTCATCTTCTATGACGGCGAGATCGAGCTCTTCGGCTAGTTCAGCGATTCGGCGCCGGCGGGCGAGACCCATGGTGCGAGCCGTGGGGCTCTGTAAGGTTGCCATACAATAGAGCACCCGCGCGTCAGACGCGCGACACGCCTGCTTCATTGCTTCCGGGACTATTCCCTCTTCGTCCATCGTGACGGGCACCAGATTGAGGTGGCTAGCAGCGGCGATCGCTTTGAAGCCGGAATATGTGAGGGTATCGACCAAGATACTGTCACCTGGCTTTGCGACGAGGCGAAGGGCGATGTCGATGGCGTGCTGAGCGCCGTTGCATAGATACAACTGGGCAGGTTTGATTGTGAAGCTGTTATCAGACAGCGAAGCTGCGATGATCTCGCGGTGCTCCCAGATGCCGCCATGGGGATGGTAGCGCAGCAACGGTGCAAGATCAGGTTCGCGCACCACCTCATTGAACATCGTGGACAAGATCTGCCGCTCGCCACCTTCCACCGGGACGTTCAGCGCCAGGTTAACGGGTTGATGTTTTGCCGTCGGCTCAGCTCGGGAAGCGGAGCGGCGCCGGACAAAGGTACCCTGCCCGACATGGCCGCTGACGATCCCGCGTTGTTCCGCCTCTTGATAGGCTTTGCTCACGGTACCGACCGAGAGACTAAGCTCTCGTGCCAGGTCTCGGTGCGGTGGCAGACGATCGCCATCCGACAGCCGGCCATCGGCAATGTCCTGCTCCAGAGCGTTGACCAGGGCTAGGTACCGCGGTCCCTCGGAAGCGAGCTGCCGAGGTCGCCAGCCTGAAACCGGCCCGTCCAAGCTCATCTCCCGCGCTCCTTTTCGTTTCGGTCTCATCGTTTGCTAGACATGAAGATGGCCGACATACTTCCTTACCGTATAGGACTCTAAGCCTTCGATGCCGCCCTCGCGGCCCCAGCCACTGTCGCCGATCCCGCCGAACGGCGTTTCGGGTATTGTCACCACCATCTGGTTGATGCCGATGACTCCGACCTCCATCTGCTCCGCTATGCGGTTCGCAGTCGCGGCAGAGCGGGTGAAGGCGTACCCGGCGAGACCGTACGGCAATGCATTCGCCCGTGCGATGGCCTGTTCTAGGTCATCAACAGGTTGTACCAGCGCAAGCGGGCCGAACGGCTCCTCTCTCATGGCTCTCGCCTGTTCGGGCATATCCGCCAGGATGGTGGGCCTGTACATCAGACCGGCCCCCTTCAGTCTTTCACCTCCCACCACAAGACGCGCCGAATGGGATAAGGCGTCGGAGATCAGGTCGTCCATGGCAGCGATACGGCGCGTGTTGGCGACCGGCCCCACGGTGGTGGCCGCTTGCAGGCCGTCTCCGACCACTTGCTTATCCACGAAGGCACGAGCGTGTTCGAGGTACTCTTCATAAACTGGCTGTTCGACGAAAAACCGTGTCGGCGAAGTGCAAACCTGGCCAGTGTTGCGCAGTTTGATGGTCATGGAGAGCTCCGCCGCGCGCTGCACGTCGGCGTCTTTCGCGACGATCACCGGTGCATGGCCGCCCAGCTCCATCGTGGCGAGCGTCAGGGTCTCTCCTGCAAGCCGAGCGAGCTGACGTCCCACGGGTGTTGATCCAGTGAACGAGATTTTGCGGATGATGGGGGAACGCAGGAGATATTCGGACACTTCTGCCGGTATGCCGAAAACCACGTTCAGTACGCCTTTGGGTAACCCTGCGTCGGTGAGCGCCCTCGCCATCTCTAGCGTGGTCCCCGGCGTTTCCTCAGCTGGCTTGATAATGCAAGTGCATCCGGCGGCAAGAGCGGGAGCGATTTTGCGCGCGGGCGTTACTGCCGGGAAATTCCAGGGCGTGAAGCAAGCGACGGGGCCGACCGGCTCCTGCGTGACCGTCTGGCGCATATCGGGCAGGCGCGCCGGGATCACTCGCCCATAGCTGCGCCGCCCCTCTTCCGCGAACCAGTCAAAAAACTCTGCCGCGGCGGTGATCTCTCCCTTCGCTTCCGCGAGGGTCTTACCTTCCTCCAAGGTCAGCACAGTGGCGATATGGTCTAAACGCTCTCGCATCAGGCCGGCCGCGCGGCGCAAGATCTGCCCCCGCTCATACGGCGAGGTGCGCCTCCAGCCTTCGAAGGCCCGGTTTGCCGCCGTGAGTGCGCGGTCTAGTTCTTCCGTCCCCGCGTGCGGCAGCTTGCCAAGAGGCTGCTCCGTCGCCGGGTTGAGAACGGTCTCGCTTCCAGCATTGGTTTCCTCGATCCACTCACCATCGATGAGGAGTGCCAGTTTGGTATACATCTTCTATTCCTTAAACGGATATGTTGCGCTCAGACGCGAGTGAACGAGAGCCCGATGCGACCGAGCCCCTTTGTCGAGGCGGCTTAGATGTGAACCGTCTCTGCTCGCCCAATTAGTGGGTTCTGCGATCGATACTAATTTCGCTAACGGCAGGATTGGAACGACCCCCTCAGGCCTTAGCCCAGCGAGTAAGACCGGCCTCAGAGATGATCTTCGCGATGGCCGCTTTTTGTTCGTCTGCCAAAGGCAGCAGCGGCAGACGCGGGTCACCTGCGCTCCGACCTAGCTGGCTCATGGTTTCTTTGATGGCCGCGTAATAGGATCCGGACTGGAAGCAACGATAGAAGGCGAAGACGTCGCGGCCGAGATCGTCCAATCCCTTGTCACCGCCCAGGGCTTTGTCCCAGTAGTCGCGGATCAAAGGCCCGGCGATTTGATGCGCCATGGCGACAACTCCGTGGGCACCAACGGCGCGGGCCGGCACGATCATTGTCTCGTAACCGACGAAGACACGAAGTCTGTTCCCGACACGCTGCACAAGCTCAGTCACTTGAGTAATGACGCCGGAGCTATCCTTGATCGCGACCACCGTTGGCAGCGCAGAGAGCTGCTCCACAAGGGCTGGCGTGATGTCGATGCCAGCGCGCCGTGGGCTGTTGTAGAGCATCAGCGGCAGTGACGTGTTACGGGAGATGTGTTCAAAGAAGGTCACGATCTCACGCGGACTCGGCATAGCGTAGATGGGTGGCAGGATCATGCCGCCCGCGCACCCCGCTGCCACGGCCGATTGGCACGCTTCCAGCACGTCCTCGACACGCAAATCGGCGACGCCTGCCAGCACGGGAACACGGCCGCCCACATGGTCAACGGTCAACTTGTAGAGATGCGCGCGTTCGGCCTTGGTGAGCGCATAAAATTCTCCGGTGCTGCCAGCTGCCACGACCCCCTGCGCGCCATTGGCGATCGCATCGTCAATGAGCGCCTTATATCTCGTCTCATCAATGGAGCCGTTGGCGCCAAAGGGAGTGACGAGCACGGGGAAGATACCGCCCCAGTTCACGTTGGTCATGATTTACAGTCCTATGCTGGAGATGTGGATGAAGGTGCGGCCGCCTGCGAAGTGAGGGGGCCGAGAAGGCGAGCCTGTTCAGTGAACCGGCCGACGAAGGCAGCGAGCCTCGGGTTTGGGCTCGAAAGCAGGAGTTCACGGGGAGCTCCGCTGGCTGCAACGACTCCTTGGTCCATGAAGACCACCCGATCAGCCAGCTCATAGGCGAAGCCGATTTCATGGGTGACGATCACCATGGTCATTCCTTCGGCGGCGAGCTGGCGGATGGCGGCGAGCACCTCGCCCACTAGTTCTGGGTCCAGCGCCGAGGTCGGCTCGTCGAAAAGCATGATGGTGGGCTGCATAGCTAGCGCCCTGGCGATGGCAACGCGCTGCTGCTGACCGCCCGACAATTGTGAAGGGTATTTATGCCCGGCCTCGGGAAGACCCATACGGGTGAGGAGCTCGCGACCCCGGGCCTCGGCTTCGCCGCGCGCCACTTTCTTCACCACTACTGGGGCTTCGATGATGTTCTCTAGCGCCGTACGGTGGGGGAACAGGTTGAAGCTCTGGAACACCATTCCGGTTTTGACGCGCACCGCGCTGACCTGCCGGCCAGAGAGCTTCAGCCGCTCGGCCCCGCAGTGACGGAAGAGAGGCGCCCCCTCGATGACGATCTCGCCCTGGTCAGGCTCCATCAACAGGTTCATGCATCGTAGCAGCGAGGTTTTGCCCGAGCCGCTCGCGCCAATCAGGCAGACCACCTCTCCGCGATGGACGTCGAGATCGACGCCGCGAAGTACATGATTTTTTCCATACGATTTCTCTATGCCCCGTACGCTCAGTACGAGCTCAGAGGATGTTACGGCCATCACGCGGCCTCCTTGCGTTCGAATCGCCGGGAAAGAGCGCTGAGAGGGAACAACAAGAGGATGAAGACGAGGCCGATCGCGGTGTAGACCTCCATCGGCCGGTAGGTGAAACTGGCTATATAGCCGGCTTGATAAAGAAGGTCGGGGATGGTCAGCACGGAGAGAAGAGTCGTGTTTTTGAGCTGCATGATTGTCTGGCCCATCAGCGGCGGCACCATGCGGCGGAGCGCCTGCGGCAGGATGATCCGCTTCATGCGCTGCACGTACCCCATTCCCAAAGCGATTGCGGCATCGGTCTGGCCACGGTCGATCGACTGGACGCCGGCACGCAGGATCTCCGCATAGAAGCCGCTGGCGTAGAACCCGAGACCCAGGATGCCCGCCGTTTCCTTGCCGATCTGGATCTGAAGAAAGATCGGCAGCGCGTAATAGGTCCACATCAGCAGCACGAGCAGGGGAATGTTGCGGAAGAACTCGACCCACACTCGGCCGGTCCATCGCACCAATGGCCAGGGGGTGAGCTGAAGGAGCGCCACAAACAGGCCGATCACCAATCCGATGGCGCATGTGTAGATTGTGTACTTCAGAGTGACGAGCAGGCCGTAGGCAAGAATGTCCCAATTCGCAAAGACGATGGACGGATCAAATTTCATGGCACTCCCCCGTCAGGTGGGAAGAAAGCCGGCTGGCAGCGGATCGTCCGCTTCCAGCACGAGCGTAGAGAATGCAGTGATATGAGCCATGCCCCGCACCTCGGGAATGACCGCGGGCTGGCCATCATGCCCTCTGCCCAACTTCGCGATCTTGGCCTCAAAGGGCACGCCAAGAATGTTCTCCGCTCGGTAGTGCGCGCCCACGACCAGCTGCCCGCGGGCGTGAAGCTGGGCCAATCGGGCGGAGGTCCCGGTGCCGCAAGGCGAACGGTCGAACTTATTGCCGGCCAAAATCACCAGATGGCGGGCGCCAGCCGTAATCGACTGGTAAAACAGAACGCTGTCGACCTGCGGCACTCCGCTTCTCGCATTCAGCGCTTCCTTGATCGCGACCCCCGCGCGGCACCATCGGCTGGCATGGTCGATGCTGAATGGAAGATCGACTTCGTCCGCGTCGACCAGTGCGTAGGTGATCCCGCTATAAGCAATGTCGCAGGTCACTGTGCCGAGACCTTCGACCTCCGAAACAACATCGGAGGCGAGCACAAAAGAGGGTACGTTGCGCAACAGGACAGAGGTCAGCCGCCCGGCTTCGAACGTGCCGGTCACATGGACGATACCCGCCGGGGTCTCGATGGACATGCCGTTTCGCTCAAAGCCGTACGGGAGCGCCCCCATCGCAGCTAGACTGGCGATGTAGCCAATCGTGGCATGACCGCACATGTCGGCATAGGCGTAGGAGAAGATGAAGAAAAGACCCTGGTCTGCCTCACGGGAGGGCACGGGCACAGCCGCAGCCGTGGCGGCATGCCCGCGCGGTTCATGGAGCAGTAACGTTCTCAAGCCGTCATGGTTGTTGCGGAAATCGTCCCGCTGCTCGCGCACGCTGTCCCCGCGTAACGGAGGGATGCCCGCCATGACCGTTCGGGTGGGATGCCCTGCGGTGTGGCTGTCGATGACTGTGAAGAGACGGCTCGTACGCATGGCGTCAGCAATACTTGCCGGACTGGGGAACCACTTTCATGTCGATGCCGCGCTCGAGCATGTAACGAGTGATGCGCGAGCAAGCGAGGCCGAGCGAATTCTGCTGCGACATCCAATTGGCCAGGAAGTTGGAGAAGCCCTCGTTTCCGGCTTCGCGGCGGATGCCGATCGTCGCAGGGTTGCGCAGGATCGGTGTGGGTACCACGGCCTTGCCGACGCCCTTGGAGTCGAGAAGGGCCGCATCCTGGTCGGCAATGATCATCGCATCGATTTTGCCTGACTGTAGCTCTAGCACCGCTTGGTCGCGCGTGGGCACCACGACGATGGTGGAGTTCGGGATCACGGATTCGGCGATGACTTGCATTGTGCCGCCCTTCTGCACGGCGACGCGCACTTCCTTCTTGTCCATCTCGCGCCAGGTCTTGGGCGTAAAGCCAGGACGCGCGACGAGCGCCCAGATGCCCTCAACAATGGAGCCCGGGACATAGTCGATGACGAGGCCACGGCGAGGGTTGGGATTAAGCGCCACCGCAAGGTCGATTTTGCCGGCCTGAAAGTCGGCTGCGAGGTTGCCCCAGGTGGTCTCATAGTATTCGACCTGAACGCCGAGCAGGCTCGCGATATCCTTACCCCAGTCGACGAAAAATCCTGACCATTCGCCCGTGCGGGGATCCTTGATGTAGCCCGGCTCTTCCGCGACCATCACTGGAAATTTGAGCTTACCACTGGCCTTGATCCGGTCGAGCACCAGGGAGGGATTTTCAGCCCGAGCCGGCATGGAGGCCGGACCGAACAGCGCCGCCGCACCAAAGGTGACAGCAACAATCGCACGCAGGTAACGATTCATGGGAATGCTCCTCCCTCGTTGTCCTAGTCTCAGCAGACTCTGTATTATGACAATTCGATAATGTACTATATCAAAACCGGGTGACAACGCAATACAAAAAGATATCGTGCTCATGCAAACCTGCTCCGGGCGAGGCATCCCTGTCGAACGGAAGCAGCGATCGAGCGCCGGCGGCGACCAAGCCTCAAGCATGGTAGCGGGCAGGACACCCATTTTCCTCTGTCCTAGCGTTGCCAAGCAGATCAAGCTCCCCTGTGCACAACATGCATGAATAAGAAGCACGAAGCTCACGGCAGGATACAAGAGAAGTCGGGTTCACCGGCATGGATCTGCCCCCTTCGGGAGAAACCTTGGTCACGGGCAGCTCGCCATGGTTTTCAACCGTGCCAGTCACTCTGGGCGGATAGCTGCGTCCCACATCAAAGCCTCCGCCGAACGGCAGAGACGCTCAGCATCAAGCAGTCAACGCTAAGTGGCTACCCCCTTATCGAAGGCGGTAAGGGACGCTTGAAATGCGGGGCGCGCGGCCCGCCACGAGGTCAGAGATGATAGCCGCAGTCATGGGGGCACCGCTGATGCCCATGTGACCATGACCAGTGGCGAACAAGATGGACGCGTGCTTGGGATGGGCGCCGATGATCGGGAGGCTGTCTGGCGTCGATGGTCTTACACCCATCCAGTCAGTCATCTGGCTGAGGGAAATGTCAGGGAGCATCGTGCGGGCGTAGGCTTGCAGCTTCTTGTTCTGCTTCACGTTGCGCGGCGCGTCGGGTGCATCGAATTCGGCGATGCCAACGATGCGCAGCCCTTCCTGGAGCGGCGTGGCAACGAAGGCTGAGGCCGCGTCGGTGACCGGGCGGCTAATGGCACCGGAACCAGCGGGCATGGTGATGTGATAGCCGCGCTCACTGGCCAGCGACAAGGAAATTCCTAGGGAGCGTGCCAGATCGCGGCTAGCGATACCCGCCGCGACAACCACCTTGTCATAGCGGTGGGGACCGGCGCTCGTTTGCAGCGTTACACATTCCGTGCCCGGCTCTATCGTCTCAACGCGCGCGGCCCGAATTGAAGCGCCTAGCGCAATGGCTCTATTCATCAAGCCCTCTACCAGCCCCGGAGGCGACGTGACGTGACCACTGCCGGGAAAGTATATCCCGCGCTTGTAATCGTGGGACAAAGCAGGCTCCAACTCGTATACCTGCTCGGCGCTTAGCTTCTCAAAGGCCACGCCATGCCGCGTCCGCAGGCCGTCCACCTGCTCTTCCAGCGGGCTCGGCGATCCGTTGCGCCAAACATGGAGAGCGCCGTTCGGCCGGAACAATCGTTTCCAGTCGGTGTCGCCGAGCATATCGCGATACAGAGCCGCGCATGGTTGGTTAAGGGCGTGCAACGCCGTATAGGCCGCCTCCCAGGTCTGCGGACGCCCCGTACGCAGGAAGCGTACCAGCCATGGCATGGTGCGGGGCAATTCACGCGGGGCGAGGCGCACCGGGCCATCAGCATCAGCGAACCAGCGCAACGCGCGCCACATGACACCGGGATGAGCCATAGGAAGAGCCGATCCAGCATTGTATTGGGCGCCGTTGCCCCAAGAGCAACCGTGGCCGACGCGGCCCTCCTCGAAGACCGTGACGGTGTGCCCCTCCCGCGCTAGCATAAGCGCGCAACTCACCCCGACTACACCGCCTCCAATGATAGCGACGGCACGTTGTTCAGCCATGTGTCTCCTCCAATAAATGCGCAACCAAGGTCCACTGCCGCGGGCCGCCACTGTTTATAGGTATCCTAATACTGTTCTTCATGTTCTGCATTCCTTGTCATGCAATTAATATAGGACAATACAGCCAAATTGCTCTATTACAAGTACCAGGCACCCCACTAGCTTGGAATTGACCGGAGCCCTGGATATGCAATACGACCGAATAGACGCCCACATCCTCGAGATCGTACAAAAGAACAACCGTGTGACCTGCGAGGTGATGGCTGAAGCGGTTGGTCTTTCGACAACCGCATGTCAGCGTCGACTGAAGCGGCTTCGTTCGGAGGGAATCATCGAGGCCGATGTGTCAATCGTTTCGGCGAAGGCAGTGGGATGGCCCCTACAAATGCTGGTACTCGTGACACTGGAACGCAAGCGTTCTGATGTCGTAGATCGGTTAAAGAAGGCCATCAAAGCGTCAGTAGAAGTCATCAATGGCTTTTACATTACCGGCGACGCAGACTTCGCACTCTATATTGCCGCCCATACGATGGAAGAGTACGAGGAGTTTACGCAACGGTTCTTCTACGAAAACCGGGATGTCAAAAGCTTCAAGACATTGGTTGTAATGGATCGGGTAAAGGCAGGCTTCGCGATTCCAGTGGCAATTCCCGACAACCGGTATAGCAATCCCCGTTCAGCCAGCGAACAGCGCCGGACGCACAGCCGACGACGGCCGCGCACAGTCGAATCAGCTTCAACAACAACCGTGCCCTCGCATCGTCGATCGGCAGAATTGTAGCTGCATCTCCGAGTGCGCGCGTAGCTGCTGCGATCAATTCATGCTCCGCCTGTTGCGTGCATGGCTGTGCTCGTGTGTGCGGACGCGTCACAGCGCCAAGACGCGTGCCGCGCGAAGACGGCGGAGCGGATGTTCCTCCAAACATTTTATACCCCGCCACTTAGCGAGAGCTACGATGCTTATTTCGGATGTTCCCGAAATGGTTTAGTGAGCCGTGGCGAAGCCTACATAGGTTTCATTGGCTCCGGCTGTAGCGATTCTGATGCTGTTAGCAAACTCCGCACTTGCCGCATTTTTCAATCAACCACGCGCACATTACGCGCAAAATACGCAATGCTTTACTTTACGATCGGCTCAGTAGGCGGCTTCGATCTGGCGTTAAGAGGCCGACTTACACTCACGTCCACGAACCGTTGCCGTGAAAGTCGCCAACTCGGAATCGCTAAATGAATTCACTAGAGGCCGCTCATCGAACTATTGAGGCGCAGCAGGTCGCAGGTACACCGCCGCTCTACCGCTCTCAGCCGAAGATCGTCAGCTCGCGCCAGGATAGGACTCTTCTATCACCGTCTGATCGCCGCTGTCTGCGGGAAACTGCATCCCCAGTTTCTTAGATGGCTGAGAGAGGCCGACTTTGCGGAATCATGTTTTTTGCGCCCCGTAAGAATATCGAACAGGTAAGCTCCAAACTCACATGAGTGATAAACCAAAACTCCCGACGGGTAACGCCGACGGGATCACCGCCCCATTCCAACATGCCGCTTTCCGTCGGATATGGCTTGCAAGCCTGCTCTCCAATCTCGGCGCCCTGATCAGGGGGGTGGGTGCCGCTTGGGCGATGACTCAGATGACATCGACGGCCGAGATGGTCGCCCTGGTGCAGACGGCGCTGATGCTGCCGGTCATGCTGATCTCGATGCCGGCCGGAGCGATCGCGGACATGTATGACCGTCGAATGGTAATGCTATTCTCACTCGGCGTCTCGTTTACAGGCGTGACGGCCCTGACTACGCTTGCTTGGCTCGATCTAACCACGCCAAACCTGCTGCTGGCGCTCTGCTTTGTAGTCGGCAGCGGTGTTGCCTTGACAGACCCGGCTTGGCAGTCCTCCGTAAGCGAACAGGTGCCTTCGGAAGCGTTGCCCGCGGCAGTAGCGCTTAACGGCATCAGCTACAACATCGCGCGTAGCGTCGGGCCCGTAATAGGTGGAATCGTCGTTGCAGCCGCTGGCGCGGTGGCTGCGTTCGCGCTTAACGCGCTCCTATATCTGCCGCTGGTAATCGCTCTGCTTCTCTGGAAGCGCGTCAGTGAACCCTCGCGGTTGCCGCCCGAAAGCCTGCACCGTGCTATGGTGTCAGGCATACGCTACATCATTCATTCGCCTGCGATCAAGATCGTCCTGATCCGCTCTATGTTTATGGGTGTTTTCGGCGGTGCGATCCTTGCTTTGATACCGCTGGTGGCGCGCGATCTTCTGCACGGTGGTGCGGAAATCTATGGCATCATGTTGGCCTCCTTTGGTCTAGGGGCTGTGATCGGCGCACTCAAAATGACGGAGATACGTAAGCGGTTGAGCGGGGAGGCTGCGATCCGTGCGTGCGCTGTGTCCATGGGCGGGGCAGTTGCTGCAGTCGCGCTGAGTCGTGAACCGGTTCTGACTGCGGTTGCGCTGGTTGTAGCAGGGGCGGCATGGATCGTGGCGTGGGTACTGTTTAGCATCGGCGTGCAATTATCAGCGCCGCGCTGGGTGGCAGGACGATCACTCGCAGCTTATCAAGCTGCCAGTTCTGGGGGGATTGCCATCGGTAGTTGGGGTTGGGGACATCTGACGGATTCTGCAGGAGTCGGCGTAGCGCTTCTGTTCGCAGCTGTCGCGCTGCTCGTTTCTCCGCTGCTCGGGTTCCGGCTGCCGATGCCGCGCGTCAACGCGCAGGACGAAGAACCTACTATGCTTGAAGATCCAAGCGTGAGGCTGGCCCTGACGGAGCGCAGCGGGCCGCTTGTCGTGGAGATCGAATATCGAATCGCGCGACAGAACGCGCGCTCGTTCCACACTTTGATGCAGGACATCCAACTATTCCGTCAGCGCAACGGAGCCTATGGCTGGTCGCTTGCCCGAGATATTTCGGATCTCGAATTGTGGACCGAGCGTTATCACTGCCCTACGTGGCTTGATTACTTGCGCCAGCGCAACCGCGCAACCCAATCGGAACGAGCGCTAGATGGGCAGGCAAGTGCCTTCCACATCGGTCATGAACCTGTTCGCGTCCGACGTATGCTGGAGCGTCCGTTCGGATCAGTACGCTGGAAAGAAGCAGCGCCCGATGACGTCGCAGACGAGCAATTGCGCGGCACGGATTCGTAATGGTGACAAATTCCGGGACGTCGGCTTTACCTTGAGGCGTTGAACTTTGGCAGGGACGGGCGTGCATCGCTCATGGCAGTAGGTTTATCTTCCGGAGGCATACCGACGCGCTCAAGCAGAGTTGCGGAACGAACGAAGGTCGCTCCCACAATAAGCAACAACGTCTCAGCAGCTGTGCGAAGCTCTCGACGAGCGTCGGCGCAAGAATGTTGGCGTAAAAGCGAGTTATGCAGCATTTTTGGTAACGAGGCGATCGGGCGGTGTGGCTTGCCGGCATGAGGATGACGTTGATGCCGTCGTTGAATCTGACACTTGCGTCGTTCATGGCGTATCGCTTCCCTCGAGAGCTTCTGAAACGGTCGGCACTCGCCTCGATAGGCCGGCTATCGCAGGCCGTCATCACTCACGTTCCCGCATGGCTCTCAAAGCGGCGAGCGATAGCTGCGAGATGCGCCGCCGAGCCTTTAACTGCCAGTGAAGCGAAGCCCGAACGATCGGTTGGGCGGCCGCTATTAGCTGCGCCCACACATTCGCAGCGATCGGCAAGCGTAGGACGCTGCCTTTCTGATGCTCCTTTGCAGCACGATCACAACAGCCGGGAGAATGGACCACCCTGCGCCCGCCCTGTCCTTTCCGACTGACCACTCCCGGATCGCAGGCAGGCGGTCCTTCAGTGTGCCGCCTAGGTCCGAGCTTCGCGATGCTGGTCTCCTGCTTCCCTAGGAAGACTCCGGCTCTAAGCTGACCTGGCACAAGGGGGGCCACTCCCGGAGGAGCGGCCCACCAGGGTCAGGCAGGAAATGTCCCCAAAGGGACCTCTAGGATCAGGCCGCAACTGCTCTGTCCGTGAGAGCGGCCACAGATAACTGCCAGCCATCGAGGTCGCATCTTCTATCCGGTCTCGCCGTTCACGACAGACGGAGATGGACCTTTCGGGACGAAGTTGATGCCATTCTCAGCAAGCTGACGCGGTTTATCCAATCTAACGCACGACGAAGAGAGGTACAGGTGCTTGTGTAACAGCTGGCTTGAATGTCACCTTTACGCTCGTGCCGATCGACAATGCGCCTGGATCAGCATCTATCACATTGGTCAGCATGATCGGCCCCTCGGTAAGCGCCACATAAGCGACCACATATGGCTCTTTCCCCATGCGGTTTATAGCGAAGGAGTAAATCTCACCCTCGCCCGGTGAATCCTGCCAATCAATAGTCGTTGACAGACAATGCGGGCAGATGCCGCGGGGATACCAGTGAGTTCTGTTGCATTGCCGGCATCGTGGCAGCACGAAACGACCAGCACCCGCCGCCTCCCAAAACGGCTTAGTCTCTGGACTCTGTGCAATAAATTCTGTGCCAATCATCGGACTACTCCCGCTCCAGGATAAGGGTCGCGCTGCTGTGCCGAGTACCCATCAGCCATCCTGTTCCATGCGCCAACGCCAAGGCGCAATCCTTGACCTGCACGGCCGGATGGGCCTCGCCACGCAGCTGGCGAACCGCCTCAATGACCTTTGTGATTCCGCCCCTCATTGCGGGATGATTGTTGCACAGACCACCACCGTCAGTATTGAAAGGCAAGCGACCGCAGCCGGAGATCAGGTTTCCTTCTGTTACAAAACGGCCACCCTGTCCCTTTTCACAGAACCCGAGATCCTCCAATGCGATAAGCACTGTGATCGTGAAGCTATCGTAAATGGAGGCGTATCGAATATCGCTCGGCCTGACCCCAGCCTCTGCAAACGCAGCGGCGCCTGACTGCCTGGCCGCCGAGGCGGTTAGCTCGACCGCGCCAGCTGACTGTCCCTGAATGGCCTCACCTGCCCCGATCATCTTCACCCGGGGCCGCCGGAGGCTCTTGGCAATCTCTGGTCGGGTTACTACAACGGCTCCGCCGCCATCAGAAATCACGCAACAATCAAGGCGATGTAACGGCTCGGAAACCATTGGAGACGCCAACACATCCTCGGTGGTCACCACTTTCGGCAGCATGGCATGCGGATTGTGCTGCGCATGGTGAGAGGCAGCCACTTTGATCCACGCCAGCTGCTCGCTAGTGGTCCCGTACTCATGCATATGACGCCTCGCGCAAAGCGCGTAGATATCGACTAGCCTTTGCCGCAGCGGCCATTCCCACAACAAGTCAGGCTGAGCGAAGTCTGGTTGGGACTCTACGAATGCGGTGCGAGGGCGGCCGGCTAAAGTAATCAACGCGACGCTACATTTACCCGCCGCGATGGCCTGCGCGGCATGGGCGATGTGCTGCAAAGGCGCGGAACCCCCGATATCAGTAAAGTCACAATGCCGCACCTTCAGGTTTAGGAAGTCGATCACCGGAAGGGGGCGAAAGCCTGGTTCATCGCCAGCGGAGAAATAGCCGTCGACATCGTCTTTACTCAACCCAGCGTCGGCTAGGGCGCCAGCTGCGCATTCGGCGTGAAGCTGCATCACCGACTTGTCTGGCGCCCTTCGCGTGGGATGCTCGTATGCACCGACTATGTAGGCCGTTTCGACGCGAGCCATGATTATCCTTTCGTCCTCGTGATTAGAGAAGTTGCGATCACTCCAATGACCCACCCCTCTGGTTACATACTCTGCTCGTCGTCCTCGTTGATCAGCCCGCCAAAAGAGGCAAGCCGTCGCAAATGATGATCGGCATCTCCAAACATAGTGTCTATCATGGTCACACGCTTGAAGTAGTGACCGATGCTGTATTCCATTGTCATACCAACGCCACCATGCAGCTGGATCGATTGCTGGCCGATTGCTTTGGCCGAATGTCCTATCTGGACCTTCGCCGCTGAGATTGCTCGAGCGCGCTTGGCCGGATTACCGTCAGCTACCATCATCGCAGCGTAGATCGCCATGGAGCGTGATTGCTCCAGTTCGACGAACATGTCGACAGCACGATGCTGCAGCACTTGGAATGAACCAATCGCCGCGCCGAACTGCTGGCGCGTCCTTAGATAATCGAGCGTGATCGTTTGCATTCTCGCAAAACATCCGACCGCTTCCGCGCAAAGCGCTGCTACGGCTTCATCAGCCACGCGGGAAATAATTGGCAATCCGCCGAACGGATCTCCAATGACGCCGAACGGCTCAACGCGCACCCTCTCGAGCGTGACTTCGGCCGCGCGCAAGCCATCCTGTGTCCAATAGCTGCGTCGCGTTACACCTGGCGCGTCACCCGCAACTAAAAAGAGACCAATCCCGTCCTTCTCGCGCGCTGTTCCAGCTGTTCGCGCGGAAACGAGCAGTTTGTCCGCCGCCCCCCCGTGGAGGACGAGAGTCTTGGCGCCACTCAGCGACCACGCGTCACCGTCCCGTTTTGCTTCCGTCCGAACATCGAAGAGATCGTATCTCGACTCTGGTTCGGCGTAAGCAAAGGCGAACTTCGTCCGCCCCTCTACAATCGCGGGGATCAACTCTGCCTTTTGCGCTTCACTTGCACCATGGCGCAGTGCGCCCGCAGCGAGCACTACTGTCGCAAAATAGGGTTCAAGTATGAGTGCTTTTCCGAAGGCCTCCATCACTATCATCATCTCAACCGCGCCGCCGCCGAAGCCCCCGTATGCCTCGCGAAACGGTAATCCCAAAAGCCCGAGCTCGGCATAGCGAGCCCACATCGCGTCGCTAAAGCCAACTTCCTCGCCCTGGTACTTGCGGCGATGATCGAAGGCGTAATCTTCGAGCATGAGCCGCTCGATACTGTCATTGAGGAGCCGCTGCTCCTCCGAAAACTCGAAGTCCACCAGTTAAGCCTCCCGAACTAGAGCAATGCCCGTTAGATCTGTCCCGAAACGGTGTGTCCGCCTCACGCAGTCGACCTGCAACAGGCATTAGAGGCGAAGGACCGCCTTGGCGATTATGTTTTTTTGGATTTCATTGGAGCCCCCATAGATTGAGACCTTGCGGGCATTAAAATAGGCTGGAGCGATAGGGGCGGCCCAATCAGGGCCGATCGGGGGCCCATTGAGGTTCTCACCATCATCTTGCGACACATAGGGCAGCGCGTAGGGTCCTACGACCTCAAGCAGAAGCTCAGCTGTCGCTTGCTGTATTTCCGAACCCTTGATCTTGAGAATGGCGCTAGCAGGATCTTGCGTGGACTCCTGTCGCTTTGATGCGTTAGCGACGACGCGAAGCTGCGTGACCTCCAGCGCTTTTAACCCAACTTCAAGTGCGGCAACCTTCTCTCGGAAGGAGGCCTGGTCGATCAGCATCTTTTCACCAACGCGGCATAAGGAGGCGAGGCACTTAATGCGCCGGATACGCTCTTTTGAAGAGCCAACGCTAGTGATGCCGAAACGCTCATTCCCAAGGAGGAACTTGGCGTAGGCCCATCCCTTGTTCTCCTCGCCAACAAGATTAGTGACGGGCACTCGCACGGTGTCGAAGAAGACCTCGTTCACTTCGTAGCTACCGTCGATAAGCTGAATCGGACGCACCGTAATCCCGGGCGACTTCATGTCGATCAGTAGGAAGGAGATGCCCAGTTGCTTCTTGACATGAGGGTCCGTCCTGACCAAGCAGAAGATCCAGTCGGCATATTGCGCAAGAGTCGTCCAGGTCTTCTGGCCGTTGACGATGTAGTGATCGCCATTCCGCACAGCTCGCGTCCTGAGGGAAGCGAGGTCTGAGCCGGCGCCGGGCTCCGAGAATCCCTGGCACCACCAATGATCGGCGTTCGCAATGCGCGGTAAATGATACCGTTTCTGCGCCTCGTTCCCGAACGTATAGATCACTGGTGCTACCAAGCCAGGCCCGAAACTTGGCAACCCGCGCACCGGGTACATCTGCAATTCTTCACCAAATATGTAGCTCTGCGCAGGACTCCATCCCGTTCCACCGTATTCCTTGGGCCATTCCGGAACAGCCCAGCCCTTCTTATTCAATGTTCGCGTCCAGCTGACGATCTCGTCTTTCGTGAGATCTCGGCCTTCGATGAGCTTGCGACGCGTCTCCGGCGGCACGTGATCGCGCAGGAATTGGCGAACTTCATCGCGAAACGCTCGCTCTTGTTTTGTGAAAGCAATATCCATCAAGCTGCCTGTGAGAAACGTGCGTTCAGATTGTCGTTCCAGAGCATTCAACGAAGCGGCCGAAAGATGGATACGATGGTAAGCATCGTCTGGTCAGGTGTGAGAGTAGACGGAGGTAGCGCACTATGTTCGTTGCCCGCAACGTTGGGCTATCCGGTGCGCGATGACGTCCTCCATCCGACACGCTACGCATGCGCCCAGCTCAGGCCCCGAATACCGACACAAAAGTGGCTGCCGCCGACGTACTCTACTCACTGTGACAGAGGGAGACTTAAGGCGCGATCTACGCACAATGGCCGCAAAAGGTGGCTAGTTTCGAAAAAATAATGCGAAGGGCGTTCCCGGCCTCTTAAAGCGAGGGCCTCGATATTCGGCCGTTTATTGTTTACTTCGCTGAGCGAGGCGCTCGCGTTCAGAGAAGCCAATCGAGTCTTGTAGTACTATACAGATCGCAGTCGGGATTGCATGCTTGCCCACTCCGCCGAACGACTGATCCGCGAGTATCCGCCGCATCAAGCTCGGCGAGTATGGAGATCTCCAAATCGCGATCGTATTCGTGCGACGATCGCTCAGAAACAGGGTGAAAGTGACCAGATACAGCGGCGCCGCCCGGAGGAGCCCTTCAGGTTTTACGAATGCCGCGCAGCCGCTCGGACCGACGTCGCAACAGTTCGACGGTGATGAGCATAACGGTTGAGAATAGCAGCAGCACGGCGGTAGCGGCGATAATCGTTGGGCTGATCTCCTCACGAATGCCGGAAAACATAACCATGGGTAAGGTGCGCTGCTCAGGGCTGGCAATGAAAAGGGAAATCACGACTTCATCGAAGGAAGTTATGAAGGCGAAGAGCGCACCCGAGGCAACGCCTGGCAGGATGACAGGTAGAATGATCTTGAAGAGCACAGTGATCGGCGTCGCACCGAGGCCGCTAGCGGCGCGGGTTAAGGAGTAATCGAAGCCGGTTAGCGTGGCAGTTACAGCGACAACCACAAAGGGCGTGGCTAGCGTGGTATGCGCCAAGACTAGTCCGGCATAGCTGTTGAGCAGCCCGACATTGGCATAAAAGAAGTAAATCGCCACTGCGGTAATCACCGCGGGAACAACCATCGGGGTAATCAACAAACTAAGCACCGCAGTACGATACGGAAACTTCGGCCGACTAAGCCCAAGTGCCGCCGGCGTCCCTAACGCGGTGGAAAGTGCTGTCACAGACGTCGCCACGAGAACCGAAGTGCTCAGCGCACTCTGCCATCGTTGCGTTAGGAAAAATTCCTCGTACCAACGCAGTGAAAACCCCTCGAGCGGATAAGTAAAGAAGGGTACAGAATTGAAGGAGAGTGGAATGATTATCAGGATCGGAGCGATCAAAAAAAGAATAACAGCCCCGCAGATCAGCCGGTGTGTATAGTACCAGATCTTCTGAAGCGGCGAGACAGCGACCGTTCTCATGCTAATTTGACCCGCTCGACGCCAACCAACTTGTTGAAACCAAAGTAGAGCAGCAGCGTTGAGGTAAGCAGGATCGCGCCAAATGCGGAGGCCATTCCCCAGTTGAGGTCTTCATTTGTATAATGCGCAACGAAGTAAGCGACCATCTGATCGCTTGGTCCCCCGACTAGCGCTGGAGTGATATAATAGCCTAAACACAAAATGAAGGTAAGCAGGCACCCAGCGGCGATTCCTTGTGCCGTTTGAGGAAAATAGATCGTCCAGAACGCGTAGAACGGGCCGGCGCCGAGCGAGCGGGCAGCCCGAACATAATTGGGCGAAATTGTCTTCATCACACTGTAGATAGGTAACAGTGTGAACGGCAGTTGGATATGGGTCATTGCCACTATCGTTCCAAATCGATTGAATATGAGCGCGGCCGGCTGAGATATGACGTGCAATGTCATGAGCAATTCGTTGACTACACCGTGCTGCTGCAAGAGTACGACCCAAGCAGTCGTGCGCGCCAGCACCGACGTCCAGAACGGCAGCACCACAAGGATCATTAGCAGGTTGCTGGACCGAGCCGGCAAAATGGCTAACAGATAAGCGAGTGGAAAGCCCAGCAGGAGGGTTGCGACTGTGACGCCAACGCTAACGCTAAGCGTGCGCAGAAACACGTCACGAAAGATGGCGCTTTCCTGGGGTGCGGATACAATCTGACTGTCGGGACCATATTGGAGATCGACTGAGCGCAGTAGATAAAAGGCGGTGTAGGCAGAGGTTCCACGCTTTAGAAGGCTCCAAACGTCATGACGTGCCCAGAGCGGATTTAAATCTGTAAGTGCCCCCTTGAAAGGACCCGCTTGTAGGGTGCTGGCCTTGCGGGCGCTAGAAATTACCTGACTGAGAGCCCCAGGCAGTTCATAGTTCATCCGCTTGCCGATTGCAGCAGCCGTTTTCCGCGACCAGGACTCTTTTAGGTCGAATGCTAACGCAGCATAGACGCCCTCGTCTGGCAAGTCTTTGCCGTCCCACCCGTCAAGCGCTGACATGGTACGCGGCATCAGAGTGAGCAGCGTGTCGTCATGGAATGAGGTTAACAGCATTCGGCCCAGCGGCAGGACAAAAGCAACCAGGATGAACAGCAGCAATGGCAGCACGAGAATGAAAGCCTTGAACTTCTGGCGGCGCTCAACCCGCTTCAACTTGAACCGCAGAAGCATGCCTTCCGGTCCACCTTTGACTTCGACGGCCGTGGTCGGCATGGATCGTGCTCCCTGAATGTATCGGCTGGGCGGCGCGGGGATTTAATGTCCCTGCCGTGTCTTTATTGTGCGAGCCAAGCGGTAAGACGCTGTCGCAGTTCGTCACCCTTTTCATTCCAGAAGTTTGTATCTCGTTGGATAGTTATGCCACTACGCTCCGGTGCATTTGTCACGTACGGGCGTACAGCCGGATCAATAAGCTTCAGCGCGTCCTTGTTGGCTGGTCCAGCTGAGGTGCCGTTCGCCACCTCGGCTTGAACGTGGGCCGAACCGGCAAAGGCGAGGAACTTGTAACCAGCATCAATGTTCGGAGAGCCCTTAGGAATCACCCAAGCGTTTCCGGCCTGAAGTGCAGCGTCCCAGATGTATTCGAAATGTTTGCCGGAGTTCTTGTTAGCATCATAGGCTCGGGTGGTCCAAACGTGAGTCATGACGACCTCCCCGTCGGCGAGAAGTTGCGCCGGCTGGGCGCCTGACGTCCACCACACTACGTCCTTCTTGATAGTATCAAGTCTTTTAAAAGCGCGGGCCACCCCTTCGGGCGTGTTGAGCACCTTGTAGACGTCGTTGATGGACACGCCGTCGGCGATCAGCGCCCATTCGAGAATGACCACAGGACTTTTGTTCAGTCCTCTCTTTCCAGGGAACTTTTTCAAATCGAAAAAATCCTCGATGGTCTTCGGGCTGCTCGGCAGTCGTTTCGCGTCGTACATGATGACGTCACCCGTGACGGTCGACGGCACCCCGCAATCCGTGTAGCTGGCATCCCCGAATTTGGCTCGGTCAAGACCGAATGTTTCGAGTTTTTTCCAGTCGAGTGTCTCGATGAGACCTTCGTCGCACATTTGCCGGGTTTGGGCCTCGCCGGCGTAGACGATGTCCCAGCTCACCGTCTTTGTCTCGACCATGGCGCGGATCTTTGCAGTGCCGTAATCATACTCAGCGTCAGTGACCTTGGTCCCGGTCGACTTCGAGAAAGGCTCGAAAACGACTTCGCGGAGGATCTTCTGGAAGGACCCACCTCCCCCAGTGATTGTGAGCTGATCGCCAGCAATGGCGGCGTTCATTTGCGCCAACAGGCCAGCCGTGAGGCCCATTGCGGCCAGACCATTCATCAGTGACTTCTTCATCGTCTGCTCTGTCCCCTCTATGCCATCCAAAGAATTGGAAAGCGCCGCGAAAGATCCTGCCCAACCTGGACCGGCCAGGCGGTTTTGTCCTCAGGCCGGGCTGAGCGCCCGACAATCCTCTGCCGCCCAACCGATAGTGATCACCGTACCAGGCACGACCCGTGCGGAACCTTCCGAGTTCGGTAGCTTGACCACAAAATCATCATGACCACAGACCGAGAGGCAGGTGCGCACATGATCGCCCAAATAAATGACTTCTAGGACCTTCGCACTAAAGACGTTTGGCAGCGAACCTAGCGCCGGATTTAGCTTCACCCGCTCCGGCCTCAACGAGAGCACCGACGGGTCGCCAATTTCGACGTTGACTGCCAACGCCTGCACGGTGCCCGCGCCGGGGAGCTCCACGCTGCACGTACCACCATTCATCGCGACGACCTTGCCTCGCAGCCGGTTATTCTCACCGATGAACTGGGCGACGAAAACATTCTGCGGCCGTTCGTAAAGCTCGGCGGGCGCGGCAAGTTGCTGAATGGTTCCGTCGTTGAACACCGCTATGCGGTCGGACATGGTCAACGCCTCGCTCTGGTCATGGGTTACATAGACCACCGTGACGCCGAGCGTCTCGTGAATATGCTTGATCTCGAGCTGCATGTGCTCGCGCAGTTGCTTGTCCAACGCGCCCAGCGGCTCATCCATCAGCACGAGCTTGGGATCGAAGACGAGCGCGCGTGCGAGAGCGACGCGCTGCTGCTGTCCGCCGGAAAGCTGGCTAGGCCTGCGGCTGCCGTAGGCGCCGAGCCGGACCATTTCGAGCGCTCGCTTGATCCGAGTCTCTCTCTCGAGCTTCCCAAGCTTGCGTACTTTGAGTGGGAACGCGAGGTTTTCCTCTACAGTCATATGCGGAAATAGCGCATAATTTTGGAACACCATGCCGATATCGCGCTTATGTGGTGGCATTTTCTCGATGGAGTGCCCCGCCAGGAGGATTGAGCCATAGGTGGGTGCTTCGAATCCGGCAAGCATCATGAGGGTCGTCGTCTTACCCGAGCCGGAAGGCCCCAGCATCGTCAGGAATTCCCCGCGTGCGATGTCCAAGTTGAGATCTTTAACGACCAGCGTCTCGCCGTCATAGGTCTTTTGAACGCCGCGAAACTCCACGAAGGCATTGTTCGCGCCTGTCATTGCACCTCTTCCCTCCAGCGCGCCTACGACGCTCGCCGACCTTCGGACATCAATGCCCATCAACGGATTGCGGCGTCTTGAGTGCGTGATCTAAGCTGCGACGAAAGGGTTGCATGATGCTGTCCATGATCTTCTCCCAACAGGCTAGCTCCTTCCAGTAAGTTGTCCGCTCTATGACGCGCGGTTCAGAGCAGTTCTTGTCGTTGCGCAGTACTAGCGGGCTACTCAATCCCAATTTTATCGAACTCGTCCATCCAGAGGACTATTTCATGCGTTAGGCCGATTACTTGAACTCGCCGAATCTCTTTCCTTCCGCGACTAGTTTCTCCAGCAGGGAGGCAGGTTTAAATTCGTCGCCTACAGCGGCCTGGAGCTCCCTCATCTTGGCGAGGACCTTGTCTAGGCCGATCTGGTCGGCGTAGTACATCGGCCCGCCGCGATAGATTGGCCATCCGAAGCCACAGAGCCAGACCACGTCGATGTCGCCCGGTCGCGCAGCGATGCCTTCCTCGAGGATCCGCGCACCTTCGTTGATAACCGGGTACATCACGCGTTCGATGATCTCCTCGTCGCTAACGACGCGACGCTTACGCCCAAGCCGGGTCAAAGTCTGGTCAATCAGCAATTCGACCTCGGGATCTGGAATCGGGGTCCGCGAGCCCGCGTCATACCTGTACCATCCCTTACCGGCCTTCTGGCCGAAACGGCCGGCCTCGCAGAGCGCATCGGCGATCTCCGACTTTACGCCGCGATCTTTACGCGAAAGCCAGCCGATATCATTGCCGGCCAAATCGCTCATCACAAACGGCCCCATGGGCATGCCAAAGTTCTTTAGGGCTGCATCGACTTGTTGCGGTAGAGCGCCCTCAAACAACAGCTTGTCTGCCTGCTTGCCGCTCTGATCGTACATGCGATTGCCGACGAACCCATGGCATACGCCCACGACCACCGGCACCTTTGCAATCTTGCGGGCGATGTTGACCGCCGTCACAAGGGCATCCGGCGCGGTCTTGTCGGCGCGCACGATCTCGCACAACTTCATGACGTTGGCGGGAGAGAAGAAGTGCATGCCGAGCACGTCCTGCGGACGCTTGGTCGACTTCGCGATCTCGTCGATGTTCAGGTAGGAGGTGTTG
>NZ_JADPJC010000006.1:0-26924 GCF_023073215.1 Bradyrhizobium sp. 35 | reverse complement strand
GAAAGGGGGAAGATCGAGGCCTTCTTCACCCCCGATTTCCAATCCGCCAACGCCACGCTTGTCAGAAGCATCCGGGATAGACAAATTACCTGTGTCTTAGAGGAGTTACCGTCTGTGGCCCATCACGATCCGATCCATCTGATCGCGCCGCGCGCGGGCCTCGCCCAGCTCAACGAGCGTTCCCGCGACATCTTTCGTCAAATCGTCGAAAGCTATCTCGCGACCGGGGAGCCGGTGGGCTCGCGCAATATTTCGCGCCTGATTGCCATGCCGCTTTCGCCGGCCTCGGTCCGCAACGTCATGGCCGATCTGGAACAGCTTGGCCTAATCTACGCCCCGCACACCTCCGCCGGCCGATTGCCGACGGAACTTGGCCTGCGGTTCTTCGTCGATGCCCTGATGCAGGTCGGCGACCTCAATGACAGTGAACGGCAGGCGATCCAGAGCCAGTTGACCTCCGTCGGCCACGCGCAATCGGTGGAGGCTGCGCTCGAGGAGGCATTGACGCGGCTCTCCGGCCTGACCCGCGCCGCCGCCGTCGTGCTGACGCCGAAATCCAATGCGCGGCTGAAACATATCGAATTCGTCCGCTTGGAACCGGAAAAGGCATTGGTGATCCTGGTCGGCGAGGACGGGCAGGTCGAAAATCGCGTGTTGACGCTGCCGCCGGGAGTTCCATCCTCGGCGTTGACCGAAGCCGGCAACTTCCTCAATGCCCGCATTCGGGGCCGGACCCTGGCCGAGGCGCGGCTGGAGCTCGAGACCGCGCTCGGAGAGGCGCGCACCGAGCTCGATCAGCTGACGCACAAGGTGATCTCGGCCGGCATCGCCAGCTGGTCCGGCGGCGAGAACGAGGATCGTCAGCTCATCGTCCGCGGCCACGCCAATCTGCTCGAGGATTTGCATGCGCTGGAGGATCTCGAGCGCGTTCGCCTGCTGTTCGACGATCTCGAGACCAAGCGCGGCGTGATCGACCTGCTCGGCCGGGCCGAAACCGCGGAAGGCGTGCGGATCTTCATCGGCAGTGAGAACAAGCTGTTCTCGCTGTCGGGTTCGTCCACCATCATCTCGCCCTATCGGGACGCCGCCGGCCATATCGTCGGCGTTTTGGGCGTGATCGGGCCGACGCGGCTGAATTATGCCCGCGTGATCCCCACCGTGGACTACGCTGCCCGCATCGTCAGCCGGCTCTTGGGGGGCTGACCGGCGGCCGGGCCGATCACGGGCGCTTGATTTTCGCCGCCCGAAGCACGATATCCGGGCCAGAAACCCCCTGAGACGAATGCGAAAAGAGAGCCGATGACCGATCGAGACCGGCAACCCGAAGACACGAGTGCTGCGGCCGGCGAGCCCGTGGTGTCAAAACCCTACATCATGCCCGACGATCCCGAGCCCGGCTCCGTCGAGCTTCTGCAGAAGGAAGTCGCCGAGGCGCGCGACCGCATGCTGCGGACGCTGGCCGAAATGGAGAATTTGCGCAAGCGGACCACCAAGGAGGTCGCGGATGCCCGCCTCTACGGCATCACCGGCTTTGCCCGCGACGTGCTCGACATCGCCGACAACCTGCAGCGCGCGCTCGATGCCGTTCCGGCCGAAGCCCGTGCGGCGGCCGATGCAGGCCTCGCCTCGCTGATCGAGGGCGTCGAGCTGACTGAGCGCTCGCTGCTCAGCGCGCTGGAAAAACACGGCGTGAAGAAGTTCGACCCCTCGGGCCAGAAGTTCGACCCGAACTTCCAGCAGGCGATGTTCGAGGTGCCCGATGCGTCGGTGCCCGCAGGCACGGTCGTGCAGGTCATGCAGGCCGGCTACACCATCGGCGAGCGCGTGCTGCGTCCCGCCTTGGTCGGTGTCGCCAAGGGCGGCGCCAAGGCTGCGCCCGCTGCCAACAGCAACGAGCCGAACGGCGCGGCCAACTAAGTCGATCCTCATGGCGAGGAGGCGCGTCAGCGCCGTCTCGAACCATGCAGGCCGCGCTGCTGCATCGCGGCCTTCATCCTTCGAGACGCGCGCGAAGAAGCGCGCTCCTCAGGCTGAGGGTCTTGCAGTTTTTTGACCGGGCCTACGCGCTCGCCGCGATATCCGCGGACTGAATCCGCTTCACGCCGGCCTTTGCCATGTCGGCCCAGGCTTTTGCCAGCGAACCCTGATTGTCGATGCCGCGGCAGGCGTCTTCCACCACATAGACCTCGAAGCCCGCCTTGCGCGCGTCGAGCGCGGTCCAGGCGACGCAGAAATCCGTCGCCAGCCCCGCGACGAAGACGCGCTTGATCTTGCGCGCCTTCAGATAGCCGGCGAGACCGGTCGAGGTCTTGCCGTCGGCTTCGAGGAAGGCCGAATAGCTGTCGACGTCCTTGTGAAAACCCTTGCGGATGATGAGCTCGGCGTGCGGGATCGCAAGGTCTTTCGACAGCGCGGCGCCGTCGGTGCCCTGCACGCAATGGTCGGGCCACAGCACCTGCTTGCCGTAGGGAAGATCGACGGTCTCGAACGGCTTCTTGCCGGCGTGGACTGACGCGAAGGAAATATGGCCTTGCGTGTGCCAGTCCTGCGTCATCACCACGTTCGAAAATGCTTTCGAGATCTTGTTGATGACGGGCACCACCTGCTCGCCTTCCTTCACGGCGAGGCTGCCGCCGGGCAGGAAGCAATTCTGCACGTCGATCACGAGCAGCGCGGATGCATCGTCCGGCTTGATCGATGCCGCTGCCAGAACTGCGGTTGGCGCGAGCGCCACGAGCGCGCTCGTCCCGAGCGCCGCCAAGACTTGTCGCCGATCCAGCATCATTCGCCTCCCTCCAGGATGAACTCAACGGAGGGGGAGCCTAGTTCCGTTCGTATACGAACAGAAGCCCGAAAATGCAGCCGGCTTTGGTGAGTGGTTGGGCTTGAGCCGCGGGTTCGGTGCACCTCTCCCGCTTGCGGATGCTGCTAGCCCTTCGGCTGGATGCCGTCGCGGACCGCGCGGAAGCGGGTGAAGGCGGCCGGCCATTGCTCGCGCGGGGCGCTGGCGATGATGCGCAGCGAGGCGCCGCCGCTGCTGAAGCGGATCCACTGCACCACGGTCACCGGCGTCTTGTCCTTGCCGCTGACGCCGTCGATCCGGGTCTCGAAACCCTGCTGGCCGCTGATGCGGATCGGCTCGGACATGGTGACGCGCGACTCGCGCACGCCGGGAATCTGGAGCGCCGCCTCTTGGGCGAAGCGGGCGCGGTCGTCGGCGGCTTGCGGTGTGGCGCCAATCACGCCGAGGATGATAAACGGCTTCGATTCATAGCCGGAGCTCTCGTCGCCGTCGGCCAGGATGATACTCGAGCCCGGCGCCAGCGTGCGGACGTCCTTGAAGTCGGCGAGATCGGTGATCTTGAACGGCATCAGTGCGATCTGCTCTTCGGCCGAGACCTGCTTCCGGGTGACGACGCTCGCGAACATCTGCCGCACCGCCTCGTCGGTGTAGATCTTGATCGCATTCTCCGGAATCTGCACCGCGACGTAGCCGGAGAAGCCGGCGCCCGGCACGATCATCGAATAGCGCCGCACTGGCGTCTCGCCCGCCTTGCCGCTCTCCGTGGTGAAATAGGCCACGCCCGCGGGCGTCTCGATCTTGTCCTGCTTGACGCCGTTGGTGCCGGCCGGGTTGGAGTTGAAGGCGCTCACGACCTCGCCATAGGCGGCCGGCGGCAGCTCCGTGATCAGCACCTTGACGTTGCCGTCCTCGCTCTCGAAGCCGGGAAAGGTCTTGGCCGTGCTGAGGCCGACCAATGGCACCATGCCGAGGCGCAAGCCGGGTGGGAAAACGGCGTCGGCGGCCAGAGCCGGAAGCGTAGAGGCGACGAGGAGGGCGAGCGCGGCGAGGGGGCGGATCAGCTTCATGGGCACTCTGATTGGTTCACATTGAGGCCGTTCGA
This sequence comes from Bradyrhizobium sp. 35, assembly GCF_023073215.1. NCBI lineage: Bacteria > Pseudomonadati > Pseudomonadota > Alphaproteobacteria > Hyphomicrobiales > Nitrobacteraceae > Bradyrhizobium > Bradyrhizobium sp. 35. The sequence continues at coordinate 23,019 of NZ_JADPJC010000006.1, read as the reverse complement.
TGGTGGCCAGCCGGCCGCTTTGTCGCGCGAGGCAGCCCGAGGACGAGCCCGGCCGGCTGCCCGCCTTTTAACGGTTTTGGTCTGGCCGCAACAGGGCGGGGCGGGATGCGGTAGCGGATGCCGGCCAATCGCGGACCTGTTAATAATTCCTCACCCGCAAGGGCGGTGCAGCCCGGATATGTTCTTCCAAAACCCAATGTTTTCACGGCCGAAACTTGCGTTCGGTCCTTGCAGGCACCTCCCCCCCTCCTATATGACCCCCAACCATCGCAATATCGCGAATGTTTGATCTTAGGGGGTTTCGGTTCGGGTGCCTTCTGGGCCCAGCCAGCCTGCCGCAAAAACAAGGATACAGGACCATGGGAAAGGTCATCGGGATCGACCTCGGCACCACGAATTCGTGCGTCGCCGTAATGGATGGCAAGAACGCCAAAGTCATCGAGAATTCCGAAGGCATGCGCACGACGCCTTCGATCGTCGCCGTGACGGACGACGGTGAGCGCCTCGTCGGCCAGCCGGCCAAGCGCCAGGCCGTCACCAATCCCGAGCGCACGTTCTTCGCAGTGAAGCGCCTGATCGGCCGCCGCTACGACGACCCGATGGTCGAGAAGGACAAGAAGCTCGTTCCGTACAAGATCGTGAAGGCTTCCAACGGCGACGCCTGGGTCGAGGCCGACGGCCAGACCTACTCGCCCTCGCAGGTCTCGGCGTTCATCCTGCAGAAGATGAAGGAGACCGCGGAAGCCCATCTCGGCCAGAAGGTCGACCAGGCCGTCATCACCGTGCCCGCCTACTTCAACGACGCCCAGCGCCAGGCGACCAAGGACGCCGGCAAGATCGCGGGCCTTGAAGTGCTGCGCATCATCAACGAGCCGACCGCGGCCGCGCTCGCCTACGGCCTCGACAAGACCAAGGCCGGCACGATCGCCGTGTACGATCTCGGCGGCGGCACGTTCGATATCTCGATTCTCGAAATCGGCGACGGCGTGTTCGAGGTGAAGTCGACCAACGGCGACACCTTCCTCGGCGGCGAAGACTTCGACATGCGCCTGGTCGGCTATCTCGCCGACGAATTCCAGAAGGAGCAGGGCATCAACCTGCGCAACGACAAGCTCGCGTTGCAGCGCCTAAAGGAAGCCGCCGAAAAGGCCAAGATCGAGCTGTCGTCGACGACGCAGACCGAGATCAACCTGCCCTTCATCACCGCGGACCAGACCGGCCCGAAGCATCTGACGATGAAGCTCACCCGCGCCAAGTTCGAGGCGCTGGTCGATGACCTCGTTCAGAAGACCGTCGAGCCCTGCCGCAAGGCGCTGAAGGATGCCGGCCTCACCGCCGCCGAGATCGGCGAAGTGGTGCTGGTCGGCGGCATGTCGCGCATGCCGAAGGTCCAGGAAGTCGTGAAGCAGCTGTTCGGCAAGGAGCCGCACAAGGGCGTCAACCCAGACGAAGTCGTGGCGATCGGCGCCGCGATCCAGGCCGGCGTGCTTCAGGGCGACGTCAAGGACGTGCTGCTGCTCGACGTGACCCCGCTGTCGCTGGGCATCGAGACTCTGGGCGGCGTGTTCACCCGCATCATCGACCGCAACACCACGATCCCGACCAAGAAGAGCCAGGTGTTCTCGACCGCCGAGGACAGCCAGAACGCGGTCACCATCCGCGTCTTCCAGGGCGAGCGTGAAATGGCGGCCGACAACAAGATGCTCGGCCAGTTCGACCTGATGGGCATTCCGCCGGCCCCGCGCGGCATGCCGCAGATCGAGGTGACCTTCGACATCGACGCCAACGGTATCGTCAACGTCTCGGCCAAGGACAAGGCCACGTCCAAGGAGCAGCAGATCCGCATCCAGGCCTCCGGCGGTCTGTCGGAAGCCGACATCGAGAAGATGGTCAAGGACGCCGAGGCCAATGCCGAGGCGGACAAGAAGCGCCGCGAGGCCGTGACTGCCAAAAACGACGCGGATGGACTGGTGCATTCGACTGAGAAGGCACTGGCCGAGCACGGTTCGAAGGTCGCCGAGACCGAGCGCCGCGCCATCGAGGATGCCGTCAGCGACCTCAAGGAAGCGCTGAAGGGCGACGATGCCGAAGCGATCAAGGCCAAGACCCAAACGCTGGCCCAGGCTTCGATGAAGCTCGGCGAGGCCATGTACAAGCAGCAGGCCGAGGCCGACGCCAAGAAGGATGCGGCCAAGGACGACGTCGTCGACGCGGAATTCACCGAAGTCGACGACGACAAGACCAACAAGAAGTCCGCCTGAACCCCGCGAGGGTGATGATGCGGACGGCTTGGACCCTCCACACGCCAACGGCCTCCTCCCTCGCGGGGGAGGCCATCGTGTCGGGCTCGACAAGCCAAGGCACTGATAAAATCGGCACTGATAAAATCGGGGCCGTTACGATCGATCAATTCCCAGCCGTTATTCTGAACACTGCCGTGCAATCCTCTGCCGCGAGGCGGAAGGGTGCTTATATCGCTGCATGGCGACGTTGCTTCGCTCCGACTTGAATCGCGATCGGATAGACCGAGCTCATCATGTCCACGTCCACCAAGCGCTGCTACTACGAAACCCTCGAAGTCGAACGCGATGCCGACGATTCCGCGCTGAAATCGTCGTTCCGCAAGCTGGCGATGAAGTTTCACCCCGACCGTAATCCCGGGGACAACACCAGCGAAGTCAAGTTCAAGGAAATCAACGAGGCCTACGAGGTCCTGAAAGACAAGGACAAGCGCGCCGCCTATGACCGTTACGGCCATGCCGCCTTCGAGCAGGGCGGCGGTGGCGGCGCCGGTTTCGGCGCGGGCTTCGCCTCCTCCTTTTCCGACATTTTCGAAGATTTGTTCGGCATGGCCGGACAGCGCGGGGGCCGTGGCGGCCGCGAGCGCGGCGCCGACCTGCGCTACAACATGGAAATCACGCTCGAGGAAGCTTTTGGCGGCAAGACCGCGCAGATCGAGATCCCGGTCTCGGTCACTTGCGAAGCCTGCTCGGGCATCGGAGCCAAGGCCGGTACCAAGCCGAAGACCTGCTCGACCTGCGGCGGCGCCGGACGCGTACGGCAGTCGCAGGGCTTCTTCACGCTGGAGCGAACCTGTCCGGGCTGCCAGGGCCGCGGCCAGATGATCGAGGACGCCTGCCCGTCCTGCTCGGGTCAGGGGCGCGTCACCCGCGAGCGGACGCTGTCGGTCAACATTCCCCCTGGAGTCGAGGACGGCACCAGGATCAGGCTTGCCGGCGAGGGCGAGGCCGGGGTCCGCGGCGGCCCGCCCGGCGACCTCTACATCTTCCTGTCGCTGGCCCAGCACCAGTTCTTCCAGCGCGACGGCGCCGATCTGCATTGCCGCGTGCCGATCTCGATGGTGACGGCGGCGCTTGGCGGCGAGTTCGAGGTGCCGACCATCGAGAAGGGCAAGACCAAGGTGAAGGTCCCTGCGGGGACCCAGTCCAGCCGTCGATTCCGCATCGCATCAAAAGGCATGCCGGTGCTGCGCTCGCGCCAGATGGGCGACATGTACGTTCAGGTCGTGGTCGAGACCCCGCAAAATCTCACCAAAAAGCAGCAGGAATTGCTGGCCGAGTTCGACAAACTCTCCTCCGGCAACACCCAGCCGGAATCCGAGGGTTTCTTCACCAAGGTCAAGGATTTCTTCGGTAATCGGGCGAGTTGACGCGTCTTGACCGTGCCGCTTTCGGCCTATACGTCTTTATGACCATTTTCTGACACGCCGCGGTCCCGCGGTCCCGGCCGGTCCCGACATGCCATTGCCATCGTCCGCGCGTGCGTTGAAGAAGCCCCGTCTCGATGACGAGGTGCGTTTTCTCCGGTCATGGATCGAAAAGCCCCTGCACATGGGTGCGGTGATGCCGTCGGGCAAGCTGCTGGCCCGGACCATGGCCCATTACGTCGACGTCAATTCGGACGCACCGGTGGTCGAGCTTGGGCCCGGCACCGGCGCCATCACCTCGGCCCTGGTCGAGCGCGGCGTCGATCAGAAACGTCTCGTCCTCGTCGAATACAATCCGGGCTTCTGCGCCCTGCTGCGCGACCGCTATCCGCAGGCCAAGGTGGTGCAGGGCGATGCCTATCGTCTGCGCGACACCCTGTGGAACGTGCTGAGCGCGCCGGCCTCCGCGGTCGTCTCCGGCCTGCCGCTGGTCACAAAACCGATGCTGACGCGGCTGCGGCTCATCCGCGACGCCTTCACGGCCCTGGCGCCCGGTGCGCCCTTCGTCCAGTTCACCTATGCGGTGGTGCCGCCGATTCCGAAATCGCTGCCCGGCGTGTCCACAGAGGCCTCCGAACGGATCTGGATGAACCTTCCGCCGGCCCGCGTCTGGGTGTATCGCAAGGACTAATTCCGCCGGCATTCCTGTTTGCGTGGCGGTCTCGTTTCGCCGAACGCATGGAAGCGGATGTCCGCACCGAAAATTCTGATCATTCCCGGCTCCCTGCGCACCGGCTCGCAAAATGCGAAGCTGGCAGCGGTCGCTGCCTATGCATTCGATCAGGCCGGTGTCGACGTCACCCGGATCTCGCTCGCCGATTTTCCGCTGCCGATTTATGACGGCGACCTGCAGGCCAAATCCGGTGTGCCGAAGCACGCGATCAATCTCAAGCGCATGATCGGCGCGCATCATGGCGTGTTGATCGTCTCGCCCGAATACAACGCCTCGGTGCCGCCGCTGCTGAAGAACGCGATCGACTGGGTCAGCCGCGTGCATGAGCTGCACGAGCCGCGCGGCGAGGTGTTCCGCAACCGCGTCTTCGCGCTCGCCGGCGCCTCGCAGAGCCGGCTTGGCGCGGCTCGCGCGCTGCAGGCGTTGCGGCTGATCCTGACCTCCTGCCACGCCAATGTGATTGCCAGCCAGCTGACGCTCGCCTTTGCCGACCAGGCCTATGACGATATGGACAGGCTGAAGCACGAGGGCGATATCGCCGCGTTGAAGGAACTGGTGCGGCAGTTGATCGACGTTTCCCAACGCATGATGTGAGGTGACATGACGCCAGCCGAGATTGCCCCGAAAGACCGCCTGATCGTCGCGCTCGATCTGCCCAGCGTTGATGCCGCGGAAGCTATGGTCAACCGGCTCGGCGACAGCGTCACCTTCTACAAGATCGGCTATCGGCTCGCTTATGCCGGCGGCTTGCCGCTGGTCGGCAAGCTCGCCGACCAGGGCAAGAAGGTCTTTCTCGATCTCAAGCTGCACGACATCGGCAACACCGTGGCGCAGGGCGTCGACAGCATCACAAGGCTCGGCGCGACCTTCCTCACCGTGCACGCTTATCCGCAGACCATGAAGGGTGCCGTCGAAGGTCGCGGCAGCTCGAACCTGAAGATCCTCGCCGTCACTGTTCTGACGTCCTACAACGAGGACGATCTGCACGCGGCAGGCTTCCGGCTCGGCGTCTCCGAGCTCGTCGAAGCGCGCGCGCAGCAGGCGCAGGTGCTCGGCATCGACGGGCTGGTATCGTCGCCCGAGGAAGTCGGAGCCTTGCGCAAGATCGTCGGCCACCAGATGAGCCTCGTCACCCCCGGCATCCGGCCGGCGGGCGCCGCGAGCGGCGACCAGAAACGCATCATGACGCCGGGCCGCGCGATTGCGGCCGGCGCGGATTATCTCGTGGTCGGGCGGCCGGTGGTGGAAGCCACGGACTCCAGGGCGATCGCCGAGGCCATCCAGGCCGAGATCGCGCAAGCGCTCGGCTAACTACCAACACAGGGAGAAGAACAATGGCAAAAGGCTACTGGATCGGACGCGTCGACGTGAGCAGTGACGAGGGCTACAAGCCCTATGCCGTCGCCAATGGTCCGATCTTCAAGAAATGGGGTGGCCGCTTCGTCGTCCGCGCCGGCAAGTTCACCACCGTCGAAGGCGCCAGCCGCACCCGCAATGTCGTGATCGAATTCCCGGACTACGAGACCGCGATCGCCTGCTACAACTCGCCGGAATACCAGGCCAACATCAAGGTGCGCCAGCCGCACTCCGTCGCCGACCTCATCGTCATCGAGGGCTATGACGGCCCGCAACCGTCAGACGGCTGAGGCGCGAACTCCTCTTATTACTCTTGCCGAAATGCTCGGCCTGCATGGTTCGCCCGGCGATGCAGAGCATCGTCCGGAACGCCCGCCTTGCGGGCTCCTCACCATGAGGGTCTGATATCTTGCCGCAAGACGCGACCTCATCCTGAGGGCCGCCACAGGCGGGCGTCTCGAAGGATGGCCGCAGGCGACCTGCCCCTAATCCCCCTCGGTTGCCGGAACTGCATCCCCCCGCTACAACGGCCGTGAGAGGATCGCACCATGTCCGATATGCGCTTGATCGTTGCTGGAGCCGGCGGCCGGATGGGCCGGGCGCTGACGCGGGCGATTGCCGAGACCAAAGGCGCGGTGCTGGCCGGCGCGCTGGAGGCGCCGGGCTCGGAGCTGCTCGGCAAGGATGCCGGCGTGCTGGCAGGTCTGCCGGCCAATGGCATCAAACTCTCCGGCGATCTCTGGGCGATGTCGAAGGACGCCGACGGCATTCTGGATTTCACCGTGCCCGCGGCGACCCTCGCCAATGTCGCGATCGCCGCCGAGCGCGGCCTCGTGCACGTGGTCGGAACGACCGGCCTGTCGGGCTCCGACAACGCCGTGATCAAGAGCGTCACCAACCGCGCCGTCGTGGTGCAGTCCGGCAATATGAGCCTGGGTGTCAATCTGCTTGCCGCTGTGGTCAAGCGAGTCGCCAAGGCGCTCGACGAGAGCTTCGACATCGAGATCGTCGAGACCCATCACCGCATGAAGATCGACGCGCCCTCGGGCACGGCACTGATGCTGGGCCAGGCCGCAGCTAGCGGCCGCGGCATCGCGCTCGACGAGCATGCAGACCGCGGCCGCGACGGCATCACCGGCGCACGCAAGCCCGGCGACATCGGCTTTGCGTCGTTGCGCGGCGGCACCGCGGCCGGCGATCACAGCGTGAGCTTCCTCGGCGCGTTCGAGCGCCTGACGCTGTCGCATCACGCGGAGGATCGCATGCTGTTCGCCCACGGCGCGCTGAAAGCCGCGCTCTGGGCGCATGGCAAGAAGCCGGGGCACTACTCCATGGCCGACGTACTCGGCCTGTCCGACATCTGAACGAAGCATGATCCGGAAAAGTGTGAAGCGGTTTTCCGACAAGATCATGCTTAAACAACGAACGAAACGGAAAAGCAGTCGATGAGCGAACGTCTTCTCGTGCTGGTGCGGCACGGCCAGAGCGAATGGAATCTGAAGAACCTCTTCACGGGCTGGAAGGATCCTGATCTCACCGAGCTCGGCGTCAAGGAAGCCTCGGAAGCCGGCCGCAAGCTGAAGGCGCAGGGTCTCGTGTTCGACGTTGCATACACCTCGGTCTTGACGCGCGCACAGCACACGCTCGATCTCATTCTCGGCGAGCTCGACCAGAAGGGCCTGTCGACGACGAAGAACCTCGCGCTGAACGAGCGCGACTATGGCGATCTCTCCGGTCTCAACAAGGATGACGCCCGCAAGAAATGGGGCGAGGACCAGGTGCTGATCTGGCGCCGCTCCTACGACGTGCCGCCGCCCGGTGGCGAAAGCCTGAAGGACACGCTGGCGCGCGCGCTGCCGTATTACGTGCAGGAGATCCTGCCCGGCGTGCTCAACGGCAAGCGCACATTGGTCGCGGCTCACGGCAATTCGCTGCGCGCGCTGATCATGGTGCTGGAAAAGCTCTCGCCCGAAGGCATTTTGAAGCGCGAGCTCGCCACCGGCGTGCCGATCATCTACCGGCTCAATGCGGATTCGACGGTGGCATCGAAGCTGGATCTGGCGGGATAAAGACGTTCGCGCGCGACTGAGTCCCGCCAAGCACTCGGTGTCGTCCTGGCTTTCGCCAGGACGACTAAGTGGGGCAGTTTACGCGTGGCAACTCTTACTGCAGCCCCAGCTGCCCGGCCTCCCAGCCCAGCATCGCCTGCTTGCGAGTGATGCCCCAGTGGTAGCCGGTGAGCGTGCCGCTCTTGCCGAGCGCGCGGTGGCAGGGCACGACGAAGGACACCGGGTTCTTGCCGACGGCGGCGCCGACGGCGCGTGACGCTTTCGGGCTGTTGATGTTGCAGGCGATGTCCGAATAGGACACCGCGCGGCCCATCGGGATCTTCAGCAAGGTCTCCCACACCCGCACCTCGAAATCGGTACCGATCATCACCACGCGCAGCGGCTGGTCCGGCCGCCAGAGTTTTGTGTCGAAGATGCGCTGCGCCAATGGTGCGGTACCTTCGTGATCCTCGACGTAAGTTGCGTTCCGCCATCGCCGCGTCATATCGGCAAGCGCCACCTGTTCCTCACCGGGATCGGCGAAAGCGAGTCCCGACAATCCGCGATCGGTCGCGATCACGATCGCGGTGCCGAACGGTGAGTGATGGAAGCCGTAGCGCAAGGTGAGGCCGGCGCCGCCGTTCTTCCATTCGCCCGGCGACATCGCCTCATGGGTGACGAAGAGATCGTGCAGCCGGCCCGGACCCGACAAACCGGAGTCAAGCGCGGCGTCGAGGATACTCGCCGAATCCCTGAGCAAGCCCTTGGCGTGATCGAGCGTGAGCGCCTGCATAAAAGCCTTCGGCGTGATCGAGGCCCAGCGGCGGAACAGATGGTGCAGCTCGTCCGGGGTGACGCCGGCCGCATCCGCCATCGCCTCGATGGTCGGCTGCGTGCGCCATTTTTCGGAGATGAAGGCGATCGCCCGGCGCACGGAATCATAGTCGCGCATCGCGGCGTTCTGGGAGCCCGGCCCGGCCAGGCGCTGGTCATGTATCGCGAGTGTCATCATGCCTGGAAATGTAGGAGGGGGCGGGGTACGAAACCACCCGATTTCCGATCCGCAAATCAGGTCACCGGATTGTAGGTCGGACCGCGCCTGGCGGCATTTAAGGCCTCAACCAAACCCTTGTAGAAACTTGCCTTTTCGTCCGGCCCCAGGAAGCGGGCGATCTGGATCTGGTGACCTCGCGAGATCAGATAGAGGTGCTCGATGCCAAAATCCTCGTCGATTTCCATGTCGAGTCGAACCCAGAGCGGATTGAAGGTCCATTCGACGACCTGGCCATGCTGGCTGACGCGCCGCACGCGCAATTCAGATGGCGTGACCACGATCTCCTCGCTGGCCCGCGCCGCACGGAAATTGGCCTTGAAAGCCCACCAGATCACCAGCACGTCGAGGCCGAAAAAGCCGAACACCGGCCAGGCGCCCATCATCAGGAAGACGAGGCCGGTGACGAAGCTGACGGCGCTCAGGAACAGCATCACGGCGAGGAAGCCGGTGCGGTTCAGCGAGCGGTGCGGCGTCAGGCGCGCGGAAAAGATCTGAGGCTCAGCCTCGCTTGCAGATCGTTCGCGCTCAATTTCATTGCCTGTGCTCATCGTCCCTCAGTATATCCCGATCATGGCGAAAATCACCCGCACGCCGGCCCCCCGCAAAACGTCCGTGCCGAAGAAAAAGGCGAAGGTGGCCGCCGCGAAGCCCAAGGCCCCCGGCAAGAAATCTCTCAAAGCCATGAAACCCTGGACGCCGCCCGAAGTCCGCGAGGCCTTCAGCCGTTTCCGCAAGGCTAACCCGGAGCCAAAGGGGGAGCTCGAGCACGTCAATCCGTTCACGCTGCTGGTTGCCGTGGTGCTGTCGGCACAGGCGACTGACGCCGGCGTCAACAAGGCGACGCGCGCGCTGTTTGCGGTCGCCGACACGCCCCAGAAGATGCTTGACCTCGGCGAGGAACGCCTGCGCGAGTACATCAAGACCATCGGGCTCTATCGCACCAAGGCCAGAAACGTCATCGCGCTGTCGGCGAAGCTGCTCAGCGAGTTCGGCGGCGAGGTGCCGCGCACGCGCGTCGGGATCGAGTCGTTGCCCGGCGCCGGGCGCAAGACCGCCAATGTCGTGCTCAACATGGCCTTCGGCGAGCACACCATGGCGGTCGATACGCATGTCTTCCGCGTCGGCAACCGGACCGGACTTGCGCCCGGCAAGACGCCGCTGGAGGTCGAGCTCGGTCTCGAAAAGGTGATCCCGGCCGAGTTCATGCTGCATGCCCATCATTGGCTGATCCTGCATGGCCGCTATACTTGCCTCGCGCGCAAGCCGCGCTGCGAGGTTTGCCTGATCAACGATCTCTGCCGGTGGCCGGAAAAGACGGTCTGAAAATAGCGTTCGGGAAAGTGGTTTGGAGTCTAGCGTGAGTCAGCAGGAACAAATCTCGCCATCGCCACCTCCTGCTACACCGCCGCCGCCACCGAAGCCAACGCAGCCACCGGCGAGTTCGCTCTGGAGCCGGCTCGCGATTCCGCTGTTCGCGGTGATCGTCGCGCTCGGCTTCGTCGCGCTTGCAACGCAGCGCTTCGACGAATGGGTCGGCAATTCGGTGGTCCAGACCACCAACGACGCCTATGTGCGCGCCGAGCTGACGCGGCTCGCCAGTCGCGTCTCCGGCGAAGTGCTGACCGTCGGGGTCACCGACTTCCAGCGCGTCAAGGCCGGCGATCTCCTGATCCAGATCGATCCTGCCGACTATGAGACGCAAGTCGCGCAGGCCGAAGCGGCGGTCGCCGCTGCGCAGGCCGTGCTCGACAATCTGGCGAACCAGATCGAGCTGCAATATGCGACGATTGCGCAGGCGCAAGCCGCGCGGCTCTCGGCCGAAGCCGTGGAGGTCGAGGCGCGGCAGGAGCAGGAGCGTCAGCAGTCGCTGTCGCAGACCGAATCCGGTACGCGGCAGCGCTTCGAACAGGCGGTCGCAGGCTATGCCAAGGCGCAGGCCGACGTGCGCGCGAGCCGCGCCGTGATCGCGGCCCAGCAGCATCAGCTCGAAGTCCTGCAAGGCACCAGGAAGCAGCGCGCGGCCGATCTCGAAGCGACCAAGGCGACGCTGGCGAGCGCGAAGCTAAAGCTCGGCTACACCAAGATATCCGCGCCGTTCGATGGCGTCGTCGGCGAGCGACAGGTCCAGCCCGGCGACTACGTCAACATCGGCACCAACCTCATCAACGTCGTGCCGTTGCCGAAGGTCTATGTGATCGCGAATTACAAGGAGACCCAGCTTACCCACGTCGCACCGGGTCAGCCGGTCGAGATCACCGTCGACAGTTTCCCGCGCGAGAAGCTGCGCGGCCGGGTCGAGCGCATTGCGCCCGCGACCGGCGCGCAGGTCGCGCTGCTGCCACCGGACAACGCAACCGGCAACTTCACCAAAGTCGTGCAGCGCATTCCCGTGCGCATCCAGTTCGACGACAACCAGCCGCTGCTGGCGCGGCTGGTGCCGGGCATGTCGGTCGTCACCAGCATCGACACCAAGGCCGGCAATGGCGGAAAATGACGATTCCAGTCGCGGACCGCTCTCGCGCGGCGGCGTCGCCCCGCAGCCGCTGTTTGCGGTGGCGGCGGTGCTGCTCGGCTCGTTCCTCGCCAATTTTGACAGCCGGCTGACCACGATTGGCCTGCCGGACCTGCGCGGCGCGTTCTCGCTCTCGTTCGACGAAGGCGCATGGCTCTCCACGGCGGGCATCGGCTCGCAGATCTTCATCGCGCCCGCGGTGGCCTGGCTTGCCACCGTATTCGGCCTGCGTCGCGTGCTGGGTATCCCCAGCCTCGTCTATGCCGCGGTCTCGCTGATCATCCCGTTCGTGCACGACTATCCGACATTGCTCGCGCTCAGCGTCGTGCATGGCCTCCTGCTCGGCACCTTCGTGCCGGCGACGCTGATGATCGTGTTCCGCAATTTACCGATCCGCTGGTGGCTTCCGGCGATCTCGATCTATTCGATCCGCGTCGGCTTCGCGCTCGATACATCGAGCTCGCTGGTCGGCTTCTATGTCGACCATCTCGGCTGGCAATGGCTGTACTGGCAGAGCGTCCTGATCGCGCCGCTGATGGGCCTGATGGTCTATTGGGGCACGCCGAACGAGCCGGTGAATCGCGCTTTGCTGCGCGACGCCGATTGGGGCGGCATGCTGCTGCTCGGCGCCGGCGTCTCGATGATCTATGCCGGGCTCGACCAGGGCAACCGTCTGGACTGGCTGGGGTCGGGGACTGTGATGGCGTTGATCATTGCCGGCGCGGTGCTGGTCGCGGGCTTCCTCGTCAACGAGTCCCTGGTGCGGCAGCCCTGGGCGCATGTGAACGTCTTGTTCTCGCGCAATATCGGCCTGGGGCTGGTCCTGATCCTGCTCTACACGCTGACCAGCCTCTCCAACGCCTCGCTGGTGCCGAATTTCCTCGCCACCATCGCCCTGCTCAGGCCGGAGCAGAGTGGCTTGCTGCTGCTCACCTATGGCGCCTTGCCAATGTTCGTGCTGGTGCCGCTCTCGATCTGGCTGCTGCGGCATTTCGATACGCGCACGGTGGTGGTCGTGGGATTTGCCTGTTTCGCCGCCGCCAATCTCTGGGGCACGCAGCTCAGCCATGATTGGGCGCGCGAGGATTTCGCGGGCATCGTGCTGCTCCAGGCGATCGGGCAGTCGCTGACCTTGCTGCCGCTGATCATCACGCTGCTGTCCAACTCCGATCCGAGCCGTGCGACCTCGTTTGCCGCCTATATCCAGATCATGCGGCTCGGTGGCGCCGAGATCGGCGTCGCGTTGATGGGGACGTGGCTGCGCGTCCGCGAGCAGATCCATTCCTTCTATCTCGGCCAGAATCTCGGTGTCGGCGACGTCGACGTGGTCCGCATGCTGAAACAGCTCGCCGACCATTTTGCGGCCCATGGTGCCGGCTCGGCACAGGCACGCGCGGTCGGTACGCTCGCCGGCCTCGTCCAGCGCGAGGCCAATGTGCTCGCCTATATCGACGGCTTCTGGCTGTGCTTCTGGGTCGCGATGGCGGCGCTCGGCGTCGTCGCCCTAGTCACCCGTGCCCCGCCCGGCCCGTTCACGCCGGCGCCGTTCGGCTTCGCCAGGATGCTGTTGCGCAGATGCGGAGTGCCCCTGACGTAGGTTCAGGATCCAGACGACCCACGCGCCGAGCGACGGTCCGGGTTGGCTCTGACTATAACGTCAGACCACAAGCCCGACGGATGGCGATCTGAACCGGCGAGGGTGGCAACGCCGGGTCGAACTCGCCTGTTGGCAGCAGCGGCGGCTGTGCCATGAAACGCGGGCGCTTCCCCCGGTGAGGTTGCGCGGCGTGAACCAGGAATGGATGGCAGAGATAAACGGTCCCTGCCGCACCGATTGCCAGTTCAACGTCGCAATCTTCCGTAGAAGCGTAACCGTTGGCAGAGATCTGCTCCAGCGTTGCGCCTGCATCGCCATAGGGCAGCAGCTCCCGGGCGATGGTGGCGTGCGAACCTTTCCGTATCTTCGTTGGCGCATCCTCAGGGCCTACGCCCGAGAACAGGAAGAGCATTAGCAATGCGCGTCCGCTGCTCTTCACATTGACGCGCCACTGCATGAAATCCGGATTATCGAAGCCGAAACTCATGTCCACATGCCAGCCATCATCACCAGGGGATTCCGGTGAGGGAAAGCGGACCGGAAAAGTTCCGAGCGCATTGGGCGCGATCCAGCGGCGGTCACCCGCGAGTTGGTCATAGGCTTCGTGCAGGATCGGCGTGTTGGCGGCTTCAATGAATGGTGGCGAGGTCTTGGATCCCACCCGAATGACCGGCTGGGTCCAGCTTTCGGGCTCGTGTGGCGATAGACCAATATCCGCCCACAATTCGTCCCTGCATTGTTCCGCAAGGTGCGTGCTGAAGGCGTTCTCGATCTTGATGAAACCGTCGTCGATGAAGTTTAGGACCCGATGAGAGGTCACGCCGATGCGCTCGGTTTTGGGCATTGCACATTTCTCCGTTCGGCCACCGCGTCAGCGCAGCCGTCTTGATCTGATTGGCGCGATACGCCGGAACGACTTGGTCGCTCAGATCAGCGGGAAGAATGTGGACATGAAAATCATGCTGCGTACCTTACGGCGGCGGAGAGCAAAATCAAGACAAGCGGGACGCAGAGCGCCTCTACGAGGGGGCGTCGTACGAGCGCGCCGCCAAGTCCGCTTGACCTACCGCATCTGCCGCGCCGGCTCGATCAGCTCGGGCCGCGGACCTGACAGCCGCTTGTGCATGTGAACCATGAAGGCCATGGCGAAGATCGGCGTCGCCAGATTGACGATCGGGATCGAGACGAAGGCTGCGATGAACAGGCCCGCGGTGAAGATGGTGGCGGCGTTGTCGCGCCGCATCGCCTTGGCTTCCTCCGGCGAGCGAAACCGCATCGCCGCGAGCTCGAAATATTCGCGGCCGAGCAGCCAGGCCGTGGCGAGGAAGAAGACCAGGAAACCGGCGCCGGCGAAAAGCACCAGCGGTAATGCGACCAGATAGACCAGGATCGTCAGCAGCGAGGTCTTGACGCCCTCGTAGATCGCCTGGCTGAACGGCAGCGCGATCCCCGGCCGCTCCGCCGGATAGTGCTCGCGCTCGACGATGTCGGCGACGTCGTCGACGAACACGCTCGCAACCAGGGAGGTGATCGCGGGCATCAGGAACACAGCCCCGAACACGACGCCGAGGCCCGCGGCGATCGAAATGATCCAGGACAACACCTCGAGCGATGAGTGCCAACCCGGACCGAGCAGGCCTTCCAGCCACGCCTCGCCATAGGTCGCAAACCAGCTCAGCAGCCGCTGCAAGCCGATCGCCAGCACGATGATCAGCACCAGTGCGACGCCGATCGACCGCCACAGGATCGAGCGCATCGGCGGCGAGATCATTTGTGACAGCGCCTTGACGGCGGCATCCAGCATGGGAGTTCCTCTCACGAAATCACCCGCGAGAGGTAGACACCCCGGGCCACTTCGGCAAGGGAGATCGGCGGCACCGCTTATGGCCGGATTGACCGCTGGCATCAACGAAGCCACGATGAATTCGGCAAGACCGTTGCTCCACCAACCCGCTTGACAACAAGCGGAACCAGCGCGGCAAAGGAACAGGCGCATATGGCGATGGAAGAATCGGCGGACGGATTGCCGCTTGCAGGCGTGCGCGTGGTCGAGATGACCCACATGGTCATGGGCCCGACCTGCGGCATGATCCTGGCGCAGCTCGGAGCCGACGTGATCAAGGTCGAGCCGCCTGCGGGCGACAAGACCCGGAGCTTGGGGGGCATGGGGACCGCCTTTTTCCCATTGTTCAACCGCGGCAAGCGCAGCGTGGTGCTGGATTTCGAGAAGACTGAGGATCGCGACACCATGCACCGGCTGCTGGCGACCGCCGACGTGTTCCTTGAGAATTTTCGCGACGGCCAGCTCGGTAAGCAGGGGCTTGGCGCGGACGAATTGCGCCGCCGGCATCCGGGTCTGATCATTGCCGGCCACAAGGGATTCCTCTCCGGTCCCTACGAGCACCGCCCCGCGCTCGACGAGGTGGTGCAGATGATGGCGGGCCTTGCCGCCATGACCGGCACCAGCGAAAAGCCCCAGCGCGTCGGCTCGTCCGCCAACGACATCATGGGCGGCATGTTCGGTGTGATCGCGATCCTCGCGGCGCTCTATCAGAAGCGCGGAGGAAAACGCGACGGCGCCGACATCCGCATCGGCCTGTTCGAGAACTGCCTGTTTCTGGTTGCCCAGCACATGGTCGAATACGAGATGACCGGGAACAAGCCGCGCTCGATGCCGGAGCGCGAGCATGCCTGGCCAATCTATGACATCTTCGAGACCGCCGGCGGCGAGCGCATCTTCATCGGCGTCGTCACCGAAGGCCATTGGCAGAGCTTTTGCCGCGAGTTCGGCCTGACTGAATTCCTCGATGATCCCGCCTTGCGCACCACGACCGATCGCATCCTGGCGCGTGGCCGGATCATTCCGCGCGCGGCCGGGATCATCAGGCAGTGGGACGTGGCAAGACTGTCCGAGAGGCTCGATGCGCTCAACATCTGCTTTTCGCCGATCAACCGGCCCGAGGATCTCTTCACCGATCCGCATGTGCTGCGGCCGGGCGGGCTCGTCAACAATGTCACCGCCGACGGCAAGCCGTTCCGGGTGCCGGCGCTGCCGATCGAATGGAACGGCAGCCATATCGGCGAAGGCCTGAGGGTCGCGCCGCTCGGCGCCGACACTGCGGCCGTTCGCGCCGAGATCGACAATGAAAATGAAGATGTCACGTCAAAAACAACAGGGAGGCGCGGATGAGCCGGATTCAGGAGATTTACCCCGCAGAACGCGTCAGCCTGCGCGAAGTCGGCCTGCGCGACGGGCTCCAGCTCGTGAAGAAAATTCCGTCCACCGACGCCAAGCAACGCTGGGTGCGCGAGGAATATGCCGCTGGCGTGCGGCATTTCGAGGTCGGCTCGTTCCTGCCGGCGAAGACTTTTCCGCAATTCGTCGATGTTCGTGATGTCGTCGCGACCGTCGCTTCATTGTCCGGCGCGCATGGCATCGCGCTTGCGCTCAACGAACGCGGCGTGAACGAGGCGCTGGAATCCGGCGTCGGCGAAATCGCCTCCGTGGTCTCTGCGACGGAAGAGCACAGCCAGGCCAATGCGCACCGCTCGCGCGAGTCCGCCATCGCCAATCTGAAACGCCTGTGCGAGATGCGCGATGCCACCAGCCACAAGCCGCTCGTCAACGCGGCGATCTCGATGGCGCTGGGCTGCTCGATCACCGGGGCGGTCGACCCTGCAGAAGTGCTGCGGCTGGTCGACAAATGCCTCGAAGCCGGTGTCGATTTCGTCGGCATCGCCGACACCGTGGGCTATGCCGGGCCGAAGCAGGTGGCGGAGCTGACGCGCGCCGCGGTGAAGCTCGCAGGGTCGAAGCCGATCTGCATCCATCTACACGATACCCGCGGCATGGGCATCGCGAACGCGGCCGCGGCGCTCGACGAAGGCGCGCGGATCCTCGACGGCTCGCTCGGCGGCGTCGGTGGCTGCCCCTTCGCCCCCGGTGCGACCGGCAATGTCGTGTTCGAGGATCTCGTGTTCCTGTGCGAGAGCAAGGGCTTTGCGACCGGCATCGATTTGGAGAAGCTGATCACGGTGCGCAGGATCCTGCGCGAGGAGATGCCGAACGAGCAGCTCTACGGCGGCCTCGCTCGGGCGGGATTGCCGGGTGGGAGCGCGGCGAAGGCGGCTTAAATCCGCAAGCGGAACGCCCTTCCCTTCTCCCCCTTGCGGGAGAAGGTGGCGCGAAGCGCCGGATGAGGGGTCTCTCTCCGCAAGCTCGAAGGAAAGTAGTCGCGGAGACATACCCCTCACCCGTCTCGCCGCTTCGCGGCGAGCCACCCTCTCTCACAAGGGGAGAGGGGAACGCACCGCCTGCGCGGCAAATCTACTCATGCCGGTGCGCGTGCTGGCGTGCCTTCGTCGGCTCCGCTTCGTCCAGGCTACGCGCATCTTACCGCGTTTCGTGAACGGTGCGAGAGAGAAGGCGCTCGCTCACAGCCGCGTTGCCCGTAGCCGCAGCGCGTTTCCAACGACGCTGACCGAGGACAGCGCCATCGCGGCCGCGGCGATGATCGGCGACAGCAGCACGCCGAACGTTGGATAAAGGATTCCGGCCGCGATCGGAATGCCTGCGGCGTTGTAGATGAAGGCAAAGAACAGGTTTTGCCGGATGTTGCTCATCGTCGCCTGCGACAATTTTCGCGCACGCACGATGCCGGTCAGATCGCCCTTCAGCAAGGTGACGCCGGCGCTCTCCATCGCCACGTCCGTGCCGGTGCCCATGGCGATGCCGACTTCGGCTGCGGCCAGCGCTGGCGCGTCGTTGACGCCGTCGCCAGCCATCGCGACGCTGCGGCCGGCCTTCTGCAGCTTTGTCACCACCGCGCTCTTCTGATCCGGCAGCACCTCGGCCTCGACATCGGCGATGCCGAGCCTGCGCGCGACAGCCTCCGCCGTCGTGCGGTTGTCGCCGGTCAGCATGATGACCTTGATGCCTTCGGCCGCGAGTGCCTTCAGCGCCTCCGGCGTGGAAGCCTTGACCGGATCGGCGATCGCGAACAGGCCGGCGAGCCGGCCGTCGACGGCCATGTTGATCACGGTCGCGCCATCGCCGCGCAGCCGTTCGGCCTCGCCATCGAGCGTTTTGGTGTCGATGCCGATCGACATCAGATATTTGGCATTGCCGAGCACGATGGTTTTGGCGTCGACCTTGCCGGTGGCGCCCTTGCCTGTCGGCGAATCGAATTGCTCGACCTGGCCCAGCGCGAGCTGCTTCTCCTTCGCCGCGCGCATGATCGCGTCGGCCAGAGGATGCTCGCTGGCGCGCTCCACGCTGGCGGCCAAGCGGAGGATGTCATCTTCCGCAAAGCCGGCCGCCGGCACGATCGCGACCACCTTCGGCTTGCCCTCGGTCAGCGTGCCGGTCTTGTCGACCACCAGCGTGTCGATCTTCTCCATCCGTTCCAACGCCTCGGCGTTCTTGATCAGCACGCCTGCCTGCGCGCCGCGGCCGACGCCGACCATGATCGACATCGGAGTCGCCAGGCCAAGCGCGCAGGGGCAGGCGATGATCAGCACGCTGACGGCGGCGACGAGGCCGAAGGCCAGCCGCGGCTCCGGTCCGAACCAGGCCCAGGCTGCGAACGCGATGACGGCAACGGCGATCACCGCCGGCACGAACCAGCCCGCGACCTGGTCGGCGAGACGCTGGATCGGCGCGCGCGAGCGCTGCGCGTCCGCGACCATCTGCACGATCTGCGACAGCAGCGTCTCACGCCCGACCTTCTCGGCGCGCATGATGAAGCTGCCGGACTGGTTGAGCGTGCCGGCGATCACCTTCGCGCCCGTCTCCTTGGTGACCGGCATGGATTCGCCTGTTACCAGCGACTCGTCGAGCGAGGAGCGGCCTTCCAGAATGACGCCGTCGACCGGCACTTTTTCGCCCGGCCGCACGCGCAGGCTGTCACCGGCATGAAGGGCGTCGATTTCGACCTCATGCTCGCTACCGTCGGCATCGACGCGGCGCGCGGTCTTCGGAGCGAGCTGCAGCAGCGCCTTGATCGCACCTGAGGTCGCGTCGCGTGCGCGCAGCTCCAGCACCTGCCCGAGCAGCACCAGCACGGTGATGACCGCCGCGGCCTCGAAATAAACCGCGACCGCGCCTTCATGGCCGCGGAAGGTGGCCGGGAAAATCTGCGGCGTGATGGTGCCGATCAGGCTGTAGACATAGGCGACGCCCGTGCCCATCGCGATCAGCGTGAACATGTTGAGGTTGCGCGTCAGCAGCGACTGCCAGCCGCGGACGAAGAACGGCCAGCCGGCCCACAGCACCACTGGCGTTGCAAAGACGAGCTGGATCCGATTCGACAGCGTCGCATCGATCCAATTGTGCGGGCCCGCGAGATGGCCGCCCATCTCCAGCACGACGGCCGGCAGCGCCAGCGCGCCGCCGATCCAGAACCGCCGCGTCATGTCGGCAAGCTCGGGATTGGGACCGGTCTCCAGGCTCGCCACTTCCGGCTCCAGCGCCATGCCGCAGATCGGGCAGGTGCCGGGTCCGGCCTGGCGGATCTGCGGATGCATCGGGCAGGTGTAGATCGTGCCTGCGGGCATCTCGGGCTCGGGTGTCTTGTCCTTGGCGAGATATTTTGCGGGGTCGGCGGCGAATTTGCTGCGGCAGCCGGCCGAGCAGAAATGGAAGGTCGCGCCGTGATGATCGAAGCGGTGCTTGGACGTCGCGGGATCGACCGTCATGCCGCAGACGGGATCGCGGACTTTTGCCGCGGCGCGGTGGTCATGCGCGTGATAGCCGTGCGCGCCGCAGCATGAGGCAGCCGCGGGCTTCTCGACCGGGACAGCCTTACTGGAACAGCCGCAGCCGGAATGTGTTTCCGGCTTGCGATGGTGCTCGTGTTCGGCGTCGTTCATTGCCACGCTCCGGCCTTGCAAGTGATACCCCAGGGGGGTATATAGTCCGCATGCGCAAGGACATCAAGGCATCCGTCGGAAAACGTCTCGGCCGGATCGAGGGGCAGGTTCGCGGCCTCTCGAAAATGGTCGAGGAAGACCGCTATTGCATCGACATCGTCACGCAGATCTCGGCGGTGCGCGCCGCGCTGCGCCGGGTCGAGGAAGAGGTTCTGAAAGATCACGTCGCCCATTGCGTCGAGCATGCGATCGCGAGCGGCGACAAGGCGGACCAGCGCGAGAAGATCGCGGAGCTGATGGCGGTGATTGGGCGGGCGGAGCGGTAGATCGCCGTCATTGTGAGGAGCGTAGCGACGAAGCAATCCAGACTGCTCAGGCAGAGACCTGGATTGCTTCGCTGCGCTCGCAATGACGATAGTGGAGCGACGGCTACGCCGCCCGTTCGCGCGCCCGACCGCGCCGCCTTGGGCGGTCCATGGCCAGCTTCTTCAGCCGCCGGAAGCGCTCCGAGACGGTGACGCGATCGACCGTCTCCGCTGGGTGCGCGCTCACTTCTTCAGCCGGAATCGGCGCCTCTTCGTCAATCGTTTCAGGAACGAGCGGCGGCGCACGGAACGTTTCTGGAAACACACCGAAGGTGCCGGCTACCTCCTCGAGCGGCTTCTGCTTGTCGGCCCAGTGCAAGGCGGTGTAGTCGAAGCCGTGCACGATGGTGGGTTTGACGACTTCGAAATAGGGCGAGATGTCGAAGTCGCGGGGCATGTAGAGCGAGGAATCGCGGATGTGCAGGATCTCGCGGCGGGCAGCACGGCTGCCGGCCTTGGTGATCTTGGGCAGGATCGGGTAACGCACGGCGTCGAACGCTTGCGCGATCAGGGCCGAGCAGATGATCTTGGTGGGATCGCCCGAGCCGATCGAGATCATGCGCCGCCGCCAGCGCTGCGGGATCGGCAGCGGAAACAGAAAGCGCATCAGGTCGACGATGTTCTTGGTGTCGTAGCCGAAGCCGATGCGGTTGATTGCATAGCGGCAGACCGTGGTGCGGTCCTCATAGGACAGCCCGACCGGGCGGCAGACGCGGGTGTGATAGGGAAAATATTTCGACAGCGGCGCGGAGGTGACGCCTTCGCCGATATTGGCCTCGATCAGCACGTGCGGCTCGCCGTCGGGCTCTTCCGCACCCTCGATCGGGCCGACATAGAGTGCGCCGTGGGACCAGGTCGACTGCGTCAGATATTTGATGATGCCAGAGATGCGGTTGTTGCCCTCGACCAGCAGCACGTCGCCGGGCTCGATGACGCCGCGCAGATGCTCCGGGTCGCTCGGCGTGAACGGCTCATAGCCCGGCACCTCCTTCGAGAGGTACGCGGCAATCAGCTTGCCGACTGAGTCCAGGACCGTCCCCATTTCAAAACTCCCCCACGGCCTTTTCCGGCCGTCTTTTTCTCTTCTCTACCATGGTCGGAACGTGTTGCAATTCGGTTCATCGATTTGTGACATCAAGCACGATTGATTCACCATGATGGTTGCCGCGCAACATCAGATACGGCAAGGTTCGCTAGCTGTTCCCGTTTGCCGCAAGTCTCCGGAAACCATGACATGACAATCACGCGCCGCAGCTTCCTATCGGCGTCGGCGGGCCTTGCCGCGATGCCGGTCCTGCGCGCAACCGCCGCGACCCTGCCGCGCGAGGCTGACATTGTCGTGATCGGCGCGGGCGCGGCGGGAATTGCCGCGGCGCGGCGTATCATGGCGGCCAATCGCAAGGTCGTGGTGGTGGAGGCTGCGTCGCAGATCGGCGGCCGCTGCATCACGGATACGACCACCTTCGACACGCCGTTCGATCGCGGCGCGCGCTGGATGCACAATCCCGACACCAATCCGATGATCCGGCTGGCGCGCAGTGCCGGGCTCGACGTTCTGCCGGCGCCCTCAGGCCAGAAGATGCGCATCGGCCGCCGCAACGCACGGGCCGGCGAGACCGAGGAGTTCCTGGCGGCGTTGGTCCGGGCCAACCGCGCCATCGACGAGGCCGCGCGCGGCAAGCTCGATACCGCCTGCGCCTCGGTGCTGCCGAAGGATCTCGGCGACTGGGCCGGGGCGGCCGAGTTCATGTTGGGTGCGAGCTTCGCCGGCAAGGACCTGAAGGAGCTGTCTGTGATCGACAAGGCGCGTGCACAGGATCGCAACGCCGCGATCGCCTGCCGCCAGGGCCTGGGGACCCTGATCACCAAACTGGGTGAGCAGGCGCCGGTCGCACTGTCGACACCGGCGAGCCGGATCGTCTGGAGCAATCGCGACGTCAGCGTGGAGACACAGGCCGGCAGGATCGCCGCCCGCGCGGCCATCATTACGGTCTCGACTAATGTCCTGACCTCGGGCGCGATCAAGTTCGGGCCTGACATTCCGAAGCGCACGCTCGATGCCGCATCAAAGCTCACGCTCGGGAGCTACGATCACATCGTGCTGCAGCTACCGGGCAATCCGCTCGGCCTGTCGCGCGACGACATCCTGATCGAGCAGAGCAACTCGACGCGCGCGGCGCTGATGTTCGCCAATATCGGCGGCTCCTCGCTGTGCTCGATCGATGTCGGCGGCTCGTTCGGCCGTGATCTCACCCAGCAAGGCGAGAAGGCGATGACGGCCTTCGCCAGAGAATGGATCACGAAGCTGTTCGGCAGCGAGGTCGCCGCAGCCGTGCAGAAAGCCAGCGTGACGCGCTGGAACGCCTCGCCGTTCGTGATGGGTGCGATGTCGGCGGCCTCGCCCGGCGGTCAGTTCTCGCGAAGAATCCTCGCCGAGCCGATCGGCAACATGTTCCTCGCCGGCGAAGCCACGCACGAGACGCTCTGGGGCACCGTCGACGGCGCCTGGGAAAGCGGCGAGCGCGCCGCGGACGCGGCCTTGCGCAAGATCGGCGCGCTCAAGGACGAGCCGGCCGACGTCCCGACGCAGTCCACGAAGAAGCGGCGAGCGCCGCGGCAATAGGCAATTGACCTGGACAAGCGCAGCGCAGATCCAGGACCCATGACCCCAGAAGTCGTTTGGCGAAGACTTGTGGTGGCCAGCTCGCGCTACAAACGCTGGGGTAATGGGTCCCCTGAGTTCACAAACGAAGTGCAACACTTCCATCTGGAGGTGTTGCCATGGGGCGGACTTACAAACAGCTCTCCCTTGACGAT
>NZ_JADPJC010000105.1:0-26968 GCF_023073215.1 Bradyrhizobium sp. 35 | reverse complement strand
CGAGTCGATCGACAAAGCCACTCGGTCCTTGCCGCAGCGGGCGAGCGCTTCAAAGATCGCCTGCCAATGTCCGCGCTTAGCCCAGCGATTGAACCGATTGTAGATCGTCGTGTAAGGGCCATAGTCGGACGGGCAATCGCGCCAGCGTGCGCCGCACTGGAGCATGTGAATGATACCGCTGATAATGCGTCGATCGTCTTGGCGCGCCGGGCCGGTCTGGTTCGTTGGCAGATGCGGCTCTATCTGAGCCCACTGCTTGTCGTTGAGCCAGAACAGTCCTTTGCGCATCGAAGTCCCCCGTGCCGAATCAACTTGGCACCAGGGAATCAGAACTCGCTAATTAGGTACAGACCCTAGTCGTTCCGCACGAAGATTTCACGAAGCTTTCTTCCTTCTCCTTCTGGAGAAGGTGTCGCGAAGCGCCGGATGAGGGGGTGTCTCCGCAAATTCAAATGTGAGTTCGACTCGCGGATAGAACCCGTCACCCGTCTCGCCGCTTTGCGGCGAGCCAGGCTCTCCCGCCATGGGAGAGGGAAGACAGCCTACCGCTTCTTCCTGTTCATAAACGCGTTGAACGCGGCGGTGGCTTCTTCCGACTTCAGCCGCTCGCCGAACAGATGGGCCTCCTGATCGATGCGGCGGGTGAGCTCCTCGGATGCGACGCGGAGCAGTTTGCGCGAGATCGCGACCGCTTCGGCGGGAAGCCGGCAGATATCGCGCGCCACCTTGCGTGCCTCGACCTCGGTATGACCCGGCGAGACCACGGTGTTGACGAAGCCGGCGGCATGCGCTTCCGCGGCCGTAAAAGTCCGTCCCATCACCAGCATGGCGAAGGCGCGCTGGTAGCCCATCGTGTTCGGCATCAAGAGGCTGGACGCGCCGACCGGCACGAGCCCGAGATGGATGTAGGGCGCGGAGAAGGTCGCCGCGTTCGAGGCCAGCACATAGTCGCAATGGAACAGCATCACGGTGCCCATGCCGATCGACGCGCCGTCCACGGCCGCGATCACCGGCTTGGCGTTGAGAGCTAGCGAATAGAGAAACTTGGCGCCGTCGGACAGCGTCTCGGGGCGCGACGTGTCGGCGTGCATGAAATCGTCGATGTCGTCGCCGGCGGTGAACACGCCGGAGCCCCCGGTGATGATCATGCAGCGGATGTCGGGATTGTTCTGCGCGGTGTCGATCGCGCGGCTCATCTCCCGATACATGTCCTGCGTGATCGCGTTCTTCTTGCTCGGGCGGCGCAGGGTGATCACGCGCGTTCCGCGCTCTTCGCTGACGACGATATTGCCATTCGGCATGAGGGGCCCCTGCGGTCGCCGCGATACTGACATTGCTAGACTCGCGAAACGTCAGCCTACATCATCTTGCAGGCGTGCCAATGCGCTAGCGCGACCTTTTGGAGACCGAATTCGCCCGAGACGGGCGCATCACGCTCGCCGCCGTGTTCCGCGTTGCAATGATCAACCGCCATTTTCGATTGAAAAACCACTGGTTGTGGTGCACGATCGCCTCGCGCCGTTCCATTTGGCCGATTGCCCGATTGATGATTGCCGCCACTCGTGTTGACGAATCCTCGCTGCACTATCGCGGCTGGCGCGTCGTGCTGGCCTGCTTCCTGATGGCTTTCTTCATGTTCGGCTTCGGCCTGTACGGTCAGGGCGTCTATCTCGCGGAACTGCAGCGCGCCCATGGCTGGCCGGGCACGCTGGTCTCCGCGGCCAGCACCTTCTCCTTTCTCCTGACTGCCGTCCTCGTCATCTTCACCGACGATCTGCTCGCCCGCATCGGGCTGCGGTCGCTGATCCTGTGCGGCCTGTCGGCGCTCGGCGCTTCGACGGTGCTGCTGGCGCTGCTGCAGACGCCGTGGCAGCTCTATCTCGCTTATGCGCTGATGTCGGTCGGCTGGACCGGCATGGGCACGGTGGTGATCGCGACCGTGCTGAACTCCTGGTTCGAACGGCGCCGCGGGCTCGCGCTCAGCCTCGCCTACAACGGCGCGACCTGCGGGGGCATCGTGCTCGTGCCGCTGCTGCTGTCGCTGATCGGCAGCATCGGCTTTCGTTCCGCGATGCTGGCGGCCACGCTGGCGATGGTGGTGCTGGTGCTGCCGGTGGTGGTCATCTTCACCGGGTGGCGAACCGAAATGCCGCCGACGTCGGGTGGGAATTCATCCACTGGCGGCACTGCCTTGCCTTCGGTTCACTCACGCAAGACGCTGCTCGCCAACGCGGCGTTCTGGACCATGGTGCTGCCGATCGCGGTCGCGCTGCTGGCGCAGATGGGATTCATCATCCATCAGGTGACGTTCCTCGAACCGCTGATCGGCCGCGCCAGTGCGGGCCTTGCCGTCACCGTCATGGCGGCGATGGCGGTGGTCGGGCGCCTCTCGCTCGGCCTGTTCGTGGACCGGCTCGATCCGCGGCTCGCCTGCGCGGCATCGATGACGAGCCAGGCGGCGGCGCTGTTCGTGCTTCTGCAAAGCACGAATCCGACCGTGCTGCTCGTGTGCTGCGCCGTCTACGGTTTCTCGATCGGCAACATGATCACGTTTCCGCCCTTGATCATCCAGCGGGAGATCGGCGCGAGCGCCTTCGCCGCTGCGATGGGGCTGGGCACCTCGATCAGCGGCATCGTCAGCGCCTTCGGCCCCGGCATCGTCGGTCTCGTGCGCAGCGTAACCGGCGACTACACGAGCGCGTTTGCGATGTGCGTGGTGCTCGACGTGGTGGCGGCGAGCGTCGTACTATGGCGGCCGGGGCGACGTACGAAGCTTGCGGCTTCGTAGCCCGGATGGAGCGCAGCGCAATCCGGAATTCGTGTCACCAGCAATGATGGCCCCGGATTGCGCTGCGCTCCATCCGGGCTACGCGTCCCAGCTACCCCAACAGCACCGCATCCGCTGCCGCGACCGACTCCGCACTCTCCGTCACGGTGCGCTCGAGCGCGCCGGCCTGCACGGCGATGTTCTCGGCGAAGAAGCGCGCCAGCGAGACGTAGCGCCCGGCGTCCGCGATGCCGTCGGATTTCGCGGCGAGCGCTTCAGACGCCAGCATGCAGCCGCCGAGCGTGGCGCCGAACTGTTGCAGATACGGCGTCGCGCCGGCCAGCGCCTCGTTCGGCGCGGAAGGAAGCCGCTCCAGCAGCCATTTGCTGGTGCGCGTCAGCGCCTCCAGTGCCTCACGCAATTTCACGCCCGTGGTGCCGAAGGCGGGATCGTTGGAGGCTTCGACCTGCTTCACGATTGCGGAGAGTTCGTCGAGCAGCGCCCACACCGACGCGCCGCCGTTGGCCGCGAGCTTTCGCGTGACGAGGTCGATGGCCTGGATGCCGTTGGTGCCCTCGTAGATCGCGGTGATGCGGGCATCGCGATAGTGCTGCGCCGCGCCGGTCTCCTCGATGAAGCCCATGCCGCCATGCACCTGCACGCCGAGATAGGCGACCTCGTTGCCGATGTCGGTCGAATAGCCCTTGGCCATCGGCGTCAGCAATGCCGCACGCGCTGCAGCGTCGGCGCGGACCTTCGGATCCCTGGCACGCGTCGAGACGTCGATCGCCACCGCGGTCGCATAGCAGATGGTGCGCGCCGCAGCGGTCTGCGCCCGCATCCGCATCAGCATGCGCTTGACGTCGGGATGCACGAAGATCGCATCGGAACCGTCACCCTTGTTGCCGAGGGCGCGGCCCTGCTTGCGCTCTTGTGCGTACGACAATGCCTGCTGATAGGCACGGTCGGCAACACCGACGCCTTCGAGGCCGACGCCGAGGCGGGCCTGGTTCATCATCGTGAACATGCAGCGCATGCCCTGGTTCTCTTCGCCGACCAGGAAGCCGATCGCGCCGCCATGATCGCCCATGGTCATGGTGCAGGTGGGGGAGGCATGCATGCCGAGCTTGTGCTCGACGCCGGAGGCAAAGATGTCATTGCGCGCACCCAGCGAGCCGTCTTCGTTGACCATGAATTTCGGCACGAGGAACAGCGATATCCCCTTGGTCCCTGCGGGCGCGTCCGGCAGGCGCGCCAGCACGAAATGCACGATGTTGTCGGTCATGTCGTGCTCGCCGTAGGTGATGAAGATCTTCGTCCCCTTGATGCGATAGGTGCCGTCGGCCTGCTTCTCGGCGCGGGTGCGCAACGCGCCGACATCGGAGCCGGCCTGCGGCTCGGTCAGCTGCATCGTGCCGGTCCATTCGCCGGAGACGAGCTTCTCGAGATAGATTTTCTTCAGCTCGTCGCTGCCATGCGCGTCCAGCGCCTCCATCGCCGACGCCGTCAGCAGCGGGCAGAGGCCGAAGGCGACGTTGGCGGCGCTCCAGATCTCGGTGCAGGCGGCGTTGATCGCGAGCGGCAGGCCCTGGCCGCCGAAATCCTCGGGGCCCGAGACCGCGTTCCAGCCGCCCTCGGTCCAGCGCTTGTAGGCATCCGGCCAGCCCGGCGCGGTCGTGACCTTGCCGTCGCTGAGCTTGATGCCGTGCTCGTCGCCGACTTTGTTGAGCGGCGCCAGCACGTCGGTTGCGAACTTGCCGGCTTCCTCCAGCACGGCGCTCACGATATCGCCGTCGAAATCGCCGTAATGGCCGGCCTCCATGGCAGCTTTCAGGCCGGCGCCGTGGTTGAGCGACAGCAGCATGTCAGAGATCGGCGCGCGGTAGGTCATGGCTCACTCCCGTGGACAGTTCTTGGCGCCGTATTCCCATGAAACGGGGGAGGTCTCAACTGTCAGGAGGGGTGGCGGAACGCCCGTCGGCAACGGGCTGGCGTAGCGCTCCTGTAAGGCATGGCGCGGCGCCACCGGCGCCTGTGGTATTTTGCCCCTCCGGGCGGTTGAAATGCCGCGCCTCTCCCTATAGACCGGCACCACTCGAGGGAATCCGCGGACGCTCCTGTCGCCGCCGTTTCCCGAGGGCCTGATGGGGCGTAGCCAAGTGGTAAGGCAGCGGATTTTGATTCCGCCATTCGGAGGTTCGATCCCTCCCGCCCCAGCCAGGAGCCCCGCTTCCCCTGAAATTCCTGACGAAACTGGCCTGGCTGGGGCGCTGCTGCACAGCGCTGCGACACATCACTGCTGCACAGGGTGTCGCTCGCAATGGCTTTCCACATCTTTCGGCGCGAAGCCGTCTACTACTGGCGCCGCCGAACCCCCCGAGCGCTTGCCATTCGCTATGGCCGCCCGCATGTTTCTATGAGCCTTCGGACGACGAGCCGCGCTGTCGCCCGTCGCCTGGCCAACCAGCTCAACCTGACCTTGGACGATGTTGCGATGCTCGCCGACGGCCCCGACCCGCATCTGACGAAGTCTCAAATCGAGACAATGCTCCATGCCGTCGTCGACGGGCATCTGGCCAAGCTCGACCGTGTCGCCTTCGCGGCCAAGAGCTCGCCCGGGTTTGATCTCGGGCAGGCGAGAGCCGACGACTGGAGGGCCTATTGGGCCTACG
This sequence comes from Bradyrhizobium sp. 35, assembly GCF_023073215.1. Classification (NCBI taxonomy): domain Bacteria; kingdom Pseudomonadati; phylum Pseudomonadota; class Alphaproteobacteria; order Hyphomicrobiales; family Nitrobacteraceae; genus Bradyrhizobium; species Bradyrhizobium sp. 35. The sequence continues at coordinate 21,529 of NZ_JADPJC010000105.1, read as the reverse complement.
CGCTGTTGGACGCCCAGGGCGTCACTGCCGTGGTGCGCGAGGAAGATCGCGAGCGCATGACCGCCGGCGGGCTCTCCGAAGCCGACATCGGGGCCGTCCAGGACCACTTGGCCATGCTCCGCGTCAACGACCTCGTCCCGACGAAGCACTACATCCTGCGGGGCATGATCGAGGGCGTGGCCGCCACGCCGACCGCCATGAATCTTGCTGTGGCCCAGGGGACCTATCTTCGGGGGATGAAGCTGGCGCTGGCCCAGTCCGACCGGCGCTACGGTGGTGTGAGGATCGAGGATGACGGACTGGTGGATCGCATGATGCTCGCAAAGAGCGATCCACCGAAGCCGCCTCCGTCTATCGTGAATCGTCCGGTGGCTCGTCCCACCGATCCACCGGAGGTCGACGCTCCGACGATCCCGCAGTTCATTCCCATGGCCGAGTTCGCGCAATTGGCGGATCGCGTTGCCCAGCAGAATCGCGCGGACGAACACTGGGACGACAAGACGCAACGGCAGGCCAAGAGCATCGCAAACCTGTTTGTCAAGTTCATGGTTCAGGATCAGCGCATTCTCGATCTCAGCCTGCTGCGCCAGGAACACGTCGGCAAGTTCGTCGATTTCCTCCGCTTCGACATCTACAAACACTACGGCAAATCGGCGCGTGATGAGCAACTGACGATCGAGCAGCTACGCGAGAAGGGGCGATCCGTCGTGCAGGCCAAGCGCGGGATCAGCGGCGGTACGATCAATCGCCATGCGACCTTCCTTGGCCAGATCTTCGACCACGCCACGGCGCGCGGCGTGAAGAGCCTGGAAGCGATCGATCTGACCAAGCTGCGTGCAAAGAACCGCAGCAAGAACAAGCGCGCTCGCGACGAGAGGCGCAAGCTGCCCATCGACAGCGCGAAAGCGATCTTCCAGACGCCGCCGTTCATCAACTGCGCCGGCTGGGACGATCTCGGGAAGTGGGGCGAGCAGGGGGCCGCCCAGATCTTCCACTGTGCGCTCTATTTCGTTCCGATCCTCATCTACTACTCGGGGGCGAGGCGCGAGGAGCTTTGCGGCGCGATGGTGGACGATATCATCTTCGATCGCGAGGGGTGCAAACCGTACATCCACATCGCGGCCAACGAGCAGCGGCGCATCAAGAACCCCCAATCGAAACGAAACATTCCCCTCCATCCGGAGCTGATCCGGTTGGGTTTCCTCGACTATGTCAGGAAGATCAGGGCGCTCGGATACAAGCTGCTCTTCCCCGACCTGTACTCTCCCAGCAGCCGGTCGCCGCTCGGCAACCGCTTCTACAAACTGTTCAAGCCGATCCTCGCGGAAGCCAAAATCACCGAAGAGGGGCTGGGCGCGCATGCCGTGCGCCATCTCTTCGGCGCGCAATTGAAGAAGAAGCTGCTGACGAAAGAGGACCGCGCGGATCTCCTCGGGCACGGCGGCGACAGCGAAACCAGCGAGCGCTACTGCGAGCCCCATGAACTCGACACCTTGTTCGAGTTCATCATGAAGCTGGAGGTGCTCACCGGCCATCTCGAGCCACAGACCATCAACATTATCCCTTGGGTCGAGAGAATGGAGATTGCGCCGTTTTCACAGCCATCGCGTGCAAAACATTTGGCACAAGCAGCCGATGGTTAGACCACCGGAATCATAATCCTGGGGTCGGGGGTTCGAGTCCCTCTCCCGCTACCAACCTTTCCATGTTAGATTTGAAGGCCTTGCCGGATATCGCGCCAGGCCTTTTGCTCGCCGCCGGCGAGCAGAAAACGCCTCCGTACCCACTTCTGTACCCAAGGATTTGCGCCGAGGCCGATGCGACCTCCTACACCTGCGGTGCCGCGGATGCGGATTTCTCCACCTCGGCGCCCAGTTCAGCTTTTTCCGCCGGCGCTATGCGGGGTTCGGTTTTTTCTGCGCGGGTTCACCTTTTTCTGCGGTCATCGAGCCTTGCGCTTCGGCACGCGCCGGCCGTGTAGGAAACCATGCGACGCCTTGGCGTAGACATCGGACAACTCCTGCTCGAGCATGCTGTTCGCGACAATCAGCGCGCACCGCGCCGACCGGATCGCCGCCGCAGGCCTCGATCTCCTGGGCGACGGCGGCCTCCAGCTCGGCGGCCTGGTCGACGGGTTGCTCGGCGGGGTCGGCCATCGAAGGATTCCGGGGATGTAAGAAATATGGGGCATGCAGAACTTTGTGCCCCATTTTTCTTACATCAGTTGACTGTGAAACCATCTTGTTCTCTATGGGGTGATCCCCGGGGGTGCGCCAGGTATGTGCGGAGCATGCTTAAGCCCGGTGGTTCCTGGATGATCGTCGAGCCGATTGCCGCGGATGATCCGGCCGACAACGTCGGCAATCCGGTCAGCCGTCTCTACTATAATGCATCGACGATGATCTGCGTGCCGACCTCGATGGCCCAAGAAGTCCGCGAAGCACTCGGCGCTCAGGCCGGAGAGGCAAAGCTCACCGAGGTGCTGAAGGAAGGTGGCTTCCGTCAGGTCCGTCGCGCCACCCAGGGTCCGTTCAATATGGTGCTGGAAGCGCCATGAAAACGTGGTCGGCACCTTGCAGGCGCGCCGCCCCCAATTCCTTGGTCGGTCCTTTCTGTTCCTAAGTTGGTCGGCTTCCGACCCATCTGTGGCCTCTGAGGCGATCCGCTCTTCGGCAGATGCTGACGGCAAACCGGACATCAGAGGTCTAGCCGCTTAATGCGTACGCACCTCAGTTAGAGCCCGGGGCGGCTCTGGCCACGCTGCTCCGCTTCAGAGCACATAATTCCGCACTCTCGGGGCCTCGCAAGTACACTCCCGCCGATCTGCTCCAGCCTGTCGACCGATGTCTCGCCCTGCTGGCCTTCGAGGATCATGGACGCGAGTGGTGCGGGCAGAGCTCTCGTAGCGTGACACGCTCTCGCACACCTCGTCGAGGACTGCGCGTAAAAACGCGGTGGTTTCAGCATGGAATATTGGAGGTCTCCCCCAGCGAAAGCAGCATTCTGTCCGAAACCGCCCGGCCGGACGCAAGTTACGGTCAACGAAAAATTCTGCAGGGGCGAGAATGAGCGTGGCCCCGTCTTTTGGGGGCTGGGGGGCTTGAGGGCGGAGCCACGCAGGCCGTGCATTCGCGCGGGCCCGCCACATCAACCGTATCCGGCCGAGCCCGCTCCACTGCTTGAGGCAAAGTCGGCGCGCAGCGAAGGACCTACGGCTCGAAGGGCCGCAGGGGGCCGTCGGCCAAGTTTCGACCGATCGGGTTGCGCAGCGGTCGCCGTCGCAGTCTGCTCAAGCGCATTGCAGAATCCTTTCTGCGCACCCGGCGGCCTGGCGGGAGGGCCTCTGCCGGTGATTTTAGCCTCACCAGCGAGGATTTGAGGTCGTAGACGGGTGCGGCATCGCACTTCGCCTGAACGAGGGCCTAGCAGCCTGAGAGGGGGTAGGGGAAGGCGCTGCGCCTTGCACCGGCAACGAGCTGCCGCTTAGGCGACGCTTCTTCGACAGCCCCCCGGAGGCGAGTGAGTTCTGACCACGCCAGCGCGGCGGTGATCCATCTCTGCCGCTCTGGGCCGTTGGCTTCGGCGGCAAGCTTCATCGCCGCGACGGCCTCGCGCTTGGGGTCGTACTCGAGATCCATGGATACAAATATAGTTGAAGATCGTAAACGATCACGCACCGGTGGGACCGTAGCAATCCGGGGTCGGCGCCATATGGGGATCCTGTCTAGCCGTCCGGAGATGCCGGCCCCGATCCGCCCCCATTCATAGGCGCGGACCTCCGGAGCGCTCGCGATCGAGGCCCTTGCGCGAGCCTCCCGCGACGGGATCCAACTGCACCGACACTCCCGAAAAGCCCGTGAATTGCTTGTCTTTCAGATATCTCGTGACCGGCTCGCCCCGTATTGTAGGGGCTCAGGGCCTACCTGGTCGCCTCACCATGAGAAGAGATGTTTCAAAACGCAGCGGATCTGGCCGCGATGGCCGAGGCGTTAGGCCGATCGGGTGACTACCGGGTCCTCCGGCGCCTGGTGCCGCGTCCGAGGTCGATGGCGGTCTCCGGACAGGAAACGAGGTCGGCATCCTGCTCGATACCGAAACACCGGCCTCGACCACCGCAAGGACGAAGTCATCGAACTCGGCATGGTCAAGTTCGGCTACACGCCGGACGGGCGCATCATTGATGTCAGGGACACGTTCTCCGCCTTCAATGAGCCGTCCGAGCCGATCCCGGCCGAGATCACGGCGCTTACCGGCATCACCGACGAAATGGTGGCCGGCCACAGCATCGACGAGGCCGCCGTGAACGCCTTCGTCGATGATTCCGTGGTCCTGGTCATCGCGCATAACGTGGATTCGATCGGAAGTTTTCCGAACGCTACTGGCCCGTCTTCGAGCGCAAGGCGTGGGCATGTTCCGCGACCGAGGTCCAGTGGCGGCAGCACGGCTTCGATGGAGCGAAGCTCGGCTACCTTCTGAATGGCGCCGGCTATTTTCACCAGGCGCACCGCGCGGTTGACGACTGTCCGCGCTGCTCGAGATCTTGGACTTCGACCTACCAACGACCGGCGCGCCCGCGCTCGCCGTCCTGCTCGAGACCGCACGACAGAAGACCATCCGGATCTGGGCCGAACAGTCGCCGTTCGAACTAAAGGATTCGCTGAAGCGGCGCGGCTATCGCTGGAGCGACGGCACGGACGGTCGGCCAAGGTCCTGGTACGTCGACGTCTGCGAGTCCGCGCTCGACGCGGAGCTCGCATTTCTCCGGTCAGAGATCTATCTCCGCGACGTGGAGCCGCGGCTGCAGACGCTGACCGCTTTCACGCGCTTCTCCAGCCGGATCTGAGGCCGGCAGCTCGGGAAGAAGCTGCCGCCTGCGCATCAGCGCCCGAGACGCTTCTCGACCCGCTTACGGGAATTGCCTACTTTCTTGACCGCCTTCTTGACCGCGGGCGCGGACCGTCCGGTCTTCTTCGCCTCATAGCCGACTTCGTGCTTCTGCCCGCCTGCGACGCGCGCCCGGTCCTGCTTACGTCCTCGCGCAGTCTTCTTCTTCGCGGCTGCCATCAAGTCCTCCTTCTGCGAATCTAATGGCAGTGCAACGTTGTAAGGATTCGCAGGTTCCGCAACGGTCCCTCTATCCGAGCGCGACGGCGGGCGGCAACCGGGATGGACCGGCCTGCATCGGCGTAACTCGACAGGTGTATCCAGCACCTCCTGTCGCGGCTGCTTCGATGCTTTCCAAGAGTGGTCGCGCCAAGTCGAACCAAACGAATGATGTCGTCAAGAGGCAGCACTGTTCGGCGTCATGAGGCGAGGACGCAGACCTCGCGCAGTACGCGACGGCGCCAGCTGCCATCTTGTAGTTCTCCTGAGGACCCTTCCACCCAAGCCGACCGGACCGGGAAAAATTGGAACTTCTCGGACCAGCACCTGTTGTGCCGTGCCACTATTGGAGGACGACATGAACAATAAATTTCTTCTTCTGCTGACGGCGGCCTCGCTACTCGCCGGCCCGTCGTTTGCGCAAAAGCCGCCGGCTGCCGATCGGCCCAATAATAATGCGGTCAACAGTTCTGGCCAGAACAATTCCAGCAAGCCGGTTGCAGGCGCCAACAGCTTCACCGAGGGCCAGGCCAAATCCAAGATCGAGGACGCGGGCTACACGAACGTCACATCGCTGAAGAAGGACGACAACGGCGTTTGGCGCGGAAAGGCCAGTAAAGGCGGCGCCTCATCCAATGTGAGCCTGGATTTCCAGGGCAACGTCAACGCGGCCAAATAATTTCGCGCAGCAGCGAAGATTTAGAGGGATTCAAGATGACGATTACGATTTCACGTCTCTACGACAACTATTCCGATGCGCAGCGCGCGGTGACGAGCCTGGAGGCCGCGGGCGTGCCGCATTCGGATTTGAGCATCGTCGCGAACAATTCGGACAACTGGTACAGCACCGACAAGAAGGTCGATCGCGATCGCGATGGGGTTGACGATCGGGCGGAAGGCGCGGCTACGGGAGCGGGCCTCGGCGCAGGTCTTGGTGGCGCGGCCGGCTTGCTCGCGGGCCTTGGTTTGTTGGCTATCCCCGGCCTCGGTCCGGTAGTGGCGGCCGGATGGCTCGCGTCCACCGCGCTCGGCGCCGTTGCCGGCGGCGCGACGGGCGGAGTCGTCGGGGCGTTGACGCAGGCTGGCGTATCCGACGAGGAAGCACCACTCTACGCCGAAGGTGTGAGGCGCGGCGGCACGCTGGTTTCGGCTCGTGTGCCGGATGCGGACCGCGCGCGATACGAAGCGATCCTGAACCAGTCCGCCGTCAATTTGCGCGACCGAAGCGCAGCCTGGCAGAAGGCCGGGTGGAAGAGCTACGATCCCTCCGCCAAACCTTACGGCGCGGAGGAGGTCCGCAGAGAGCGCCAACTCTACGGCACCGGAATGCGATGAATAACCGGCGGCCCGCACACCAGGCGGGCCGCCATTTTCTTCACGACGATCATCGAACTCAGGAGCCGAAAATGAGCCGCGGAATGCCATCGATGACCGCCCTCCTGGGTATGCTCGCAATCGCCGGTTACCAAAATAGGGACAAGCTGGCGGACATGTTTCGCAATGCTACCTCCGGTCAGCCGGCGGGTGCCAAGGATTCCCTGAGCGGCATGCTCGGCAATCTTGGTGGCCTTGTGGGAGGCGGTGGCGTGGGTTCGCTGCTGAATGGCGGGATCGGCGAATTGCTCGAGCACTTCAAGCAGAACGGACAGGGCGACGCGGCTCAATCCTGGATCAATCAGGGGCCAAACCGCGAAGTCACCCCGCCCGAACTCCAGCAGGCTATCGGTCCGGATGTTCTTCAAAAGCTGGAGCAGCAGACCGGCCTGTCGCAGCAGGAGATCCTCGACCGCTTGTCGCGAGAACTTCCGACGGCCGTGGACAAATACACGCCGGACGGACGCCTTCCGGCGCAATCCGCGGGATAACACTCCTCAAGACTCGAGAAAAGATATGAGCATCATCTGGACGATCATCATCGGTTTCATCGCAGGCGTCATCGCGAAGTTCATCATGCCTGGCGACAACGAGCCCTCGGGTTTCATCCTGACCACGATCCTGGGAATAGTAGGCGCGTTCGTTGCGACCTATCTTGGTCAGGCTCTCGGCTGGTATCGGCCCGGAGAAGGCGCAGGACTAGTGGGGGCGGTGGTAGGCGCCATCATCGTGCTTCTCGTCTACGGTTTTGTGGCCGGTCGCAGCCGCCGGGCCATCTAACCACCGTGAACGGAATTCTTTGCGTTAGCGGTGAATGCCCGGTGTGAAAGGTGATCGGCAAGATGAAATGGATGCTCGTTGTCCTGGTAGGAGGCATGACACCGGTCAACACCGACCTGGTGTTCGACAAATTCGCCGATTGCCTTGCCGCCGAGGAGCAGATGCGGAAACACTACACCGACGCCTTCGAGGTCTGGGACCGATGGGCCGCGGCCAATATCGAGCGAAGACGCGAATACTCAAAGGTGCGCGACCTCCAGGCCAAACGCCTGCTCAGCAATATCGGTACGTGCGTTCCTCATGCGGGCGGCGACCCCGCGGCGCCTCAGCAGCAGAGCGATCCAACACCTCCTCAAACTCCTCAAGCCGCACCTACGCCGCAGCCAAGTCCGAAAACGTGAGGTCTGACCGTTCGGAGCCGGGCGGTCGCGAACCAATGTTGCTGCTGCTTGCGAATCGCTTTTCACCGCCGACGGTAGGCTGAGCTCCGGCTTAGTGTGCGAGCGCGCGAGTGGAGGGAAGCTGACCCTTTTGAGACCCCTTAATGCACCCGAACAGGCCTGGGGCCTCCTCGCTTTGCCGCGCCTGACGCCGAAGCTTCTGTGGCCCATCACCTCTGTCGTCGATGCTTTAGCAGTTTTTGCATATCTTTTTCACGGTCTGGTCGACTTTGCTGTTCTCCTGATCGATCTTGGCGTCACTATCGTGTTGATCAGTGGTCGTCGGCCGACCGATGCCGCCCGCGGCGGCCCCTTGGGTATTGGCAGCAGGCGTTCCGGATGAAGCTGCGGTTCCGGCAGCATTGGTGCCGGGGCTTGCGGCATTTGTGCTGTTTCCATTGACCGCTCCCTGATTGAGCCCTGATTGAGGAGTAGGAGTACCATTGGCGATACCGGTTATCGCATTGGTGGTGCCGGTGGTTGGATTGGTATTTGCATTCGGGGCAGTTGCCGACGGGCTTGCCGTTCCGCCCGAGTTCGCAGCGCCTGCGGCTCCTGTAGCGGACGGAGATGCTGCAGTCGAGCCCCCTGCAGTCGAACCCCCTGCACCTGGAGACGACGACGCACCGCCAGCGCTTCCACCGGCAGATCCGCCGGCACCGCCGCCGCCTCCGCCCCCACCTTGGGCAAATGCTGCGCAAGGGATGACGAGAGCTAAGACAAGTGCAATGCCAGAGCGTTTCATGGCGCGGCTCCTTTAGCGACCAAGCCACGCTGCTGCGTTTCGTTCCTAGACATTGGGTCGAGCCGACTCGGCTGGCGAGATTGAGGACCAGGCGAAATCGGCCGGCGGGAAGGTGCAGCATCCGTTCTCAAGCGAATGTGCGAAGACTTTGGGGGGGCCTCTCAGCAGGGCCGAGGCCAGCAACCGAACTATAGGGGGAGACCAGGCGTTATCGACATTATGTCAGACGCATTCGACTACTTCCGGGCTTACGCTGTCCGCGCTCTGTGTAAGGCCCGATCTATGCCGCACGGCAGGGTGAAGCATCTGCAGCTGCTGGCCGGGCGGATCTATAATCTCCTCAAGAAAGAGGCCGCTTACGCCCCGAATGTGGAGCACCTTGAGGACTTCCGGGCAGCTCAGAAGCTTGAAAGGTCTCTCGACCGTCCGCCAGGCGAAGGCTCGGGCACTGGGAGTGGCTTTGGTCCGCCGAGGTCGCAGGACGCGGGACGGGAGGCTAGTTAAATGGCCTCCCTCGACACTCGTGGTGTAGCAAGCCTGCTGCGGGAATATGCGCAGCGCACCGCCTTGCGTGGCGGCAACCCCTACCGGGCAAAAGCCTATTCTCGGGCCGCTGACAGCTTGGCAGCCCTTGCCGTCCCTCTGGACGTGCTCATCGCCGAAGACCGACTGACCGAAATCCCCGGTGTCGGCGAGGCGATCGCCGACATCATTACCAAGCTTTACAAGTGCGGCACTCATCCGAGCCTTGAAAAGCTGCGCAAGGAGTTTCCCGAGGGTGTGCTCGAGATGCTGTCGGTGCCCGGCCTCCGCCCCGAGAAGGTGCTGCGTCTATACAAGGATCTCGGCATCACTTCGCTCGCCGAGTTGGAGGCTGCCGCCAAGGACGACCGCATCAAGAAGGCCAAAGGCCTCGGCGCGGCGCTGCAGACCAAAATTCTGCAGAACCTGGCCATCGCGAAAAGCGGAAAAGGTCGCCTCCATCTGCACCGTGCGGCCGCCCTGCTCTCGCACGCCAAGGATTCGCTTCGGAAGGCCAGGCCGGAGCTCAAGCGGGTGACGATCGCAGGCGACTTCCGCCGCGGCTGCGAATTAGTGGGCGACCTCACGATTGTTGCGGAGGCTTCCAAGGCCGACAAGACATCGAAGGCCTCCGCGACGGACGGATTGCAGATCCGCCTGTCCGATCGCAAACACTTCGGCGTCGCCCTTCTCTTCGCCACCGGCTCTGCCGCTCACATCGAGCAGCTCCGGGCGATAGCCAGCGAGAAAGGAATGCGACTGGAGAGCGACGGGTTGCACAAGGGTCGCACCCTGATCGGCGGCGACGAGGCCCAGATCTATAGCGCCCTCGACCTGCCGTTCATCGATCCTGAACTGCGGGAGGGGCGCGGAGAGGTCGAACTGGCTCAGAAGGGCAAGCTGCCGAAGCTCGTCACCGACAAGGACTTGCGCGGAATCCTTCATTGCCACACCGATGCCTCCGACGGCACGGAGACCCTGGAGACGATGGCCAAGGCCACGCGCCAGCGCGGTTTTGAATATTTCGGCGTCGCCGACCACTCCAAGTCCGCGCACTACGCGGGCGGTCTCTGGGAGGAAGAGATCAGGCAGCAGCACCGGGACGCCGACCGGTTGAACAAGCGCTTCGGCAAGGATTTCCGGATCCTCAAAGGCATCGAGTCAGACATTCTGGCCGACGGCTCGCTGGACTATGCGGACGACGTGCTGCAGCGCTTCGACTTCGTGGTCGCAAGCATCCATGGCCGCTTCAAACTCGACCGCAAGGCGCAGACGCAGCGGCTGCTGCGCGCCGTCTCCGATCCTCACACCACCATCATCGGCCATATGACCGGGCGCCAGCTCAAGCGGCGGCTAGGCTACGAAATCGATGTCGAAAAGGTGCTGCGCGCTTGCGCGAGGCACGACGTCGTCGTCGAGATCAACGCCCATTCGCGTGCTTCGTCGTAGGTGATCGCTTCCACTACTCGATACCCACACTCACGCAGGTATTTGGCGAGCGGATGTCGCACCAGCACATCGTGCTCCACGACCAAAACAGATGCTGTTGTCATGCTGTGTCATAGCGTCATACCGAGCATATTAGCGATCAGCATTGCGACGCGTTTTGGATCGTAGGGCTTGCTGACGAACTTGCCCACTCGGCTCGCGACGCTCTCCAATGCTACGTTCCCAGAGGCAACCACGATAGGCAGCATTGGTTGCTTTGCTCGGACTGTCTGGGCGAGGGCTAATCCGTCGTGAGTTCCGGGCATCTGAATGTCCGTAACCAGCACATCGATACGTTCGCCGCTCGCTATGTAGTCCATAGCGTCATCACCTGAAGCGGTTTCGATGACCTCGAAGCCCAGCTGACGAAGCTGATCGGCCAAATCATCGCGGGTAAAGAAGTCATCCTCGGCGAGTAGCACCTTAACGCGCTCGCCGTTGAGCGCTTCCACGGGAACCATTTCGATCTGCCTCCGCCGAGGATGCTTTTATTGTTCCAAACAAGGGAGGGTTTGCGTAGCTCCCAATGTTGCCGACATCGGCTGGGCAACCTGTAACAGCTTCCGTTTATGGCCGCAGCCGACGAGCGCCGTCCCCGGCGTGATTTTGCTGTCGCTTGCTAACCGAGCTGATTTCCCTGCGGCGGCGCTTGCCCCGTCGCTAACTCGCGATGCAGGTATTTCCATACGCCCGCTTCAGGTCGACCGGTCCGAAAGGCACGAAGCTTGCCAGATGTTAGCCGAAATCTAATGGGTAAGAACCATCGTCTAGGTATGAGAGTTGCAGGCGCCATTATCGTCGCTCTCCTCGCGCTCAATTTCGTGGACGAGCAATATAGCCACGGCCGCTATTCACGAGCGGCGACGACCATGCTGTCGCATATCACCCGATCATTTAGCTGAGCGGTGACGGTGGTAGAGCGGCCGATGAGAGCCACCGATAAGCTGCCATCACGTGAACGGCAGACTGCAATTATTGCGGAACTAGACGCAGTCGTCCGCGCACTACCGCCTTCACGACCGCTCTACAGCAAAGATCTCGCGGAGCGAATTGGCACATCCGCGCGGACGTTGCACTCGGCGTCGGTCTCCGTGGTTGGCATGAGCTTGCATTCCTACCTTCGTTTGAAAAGGCTCTCGAATGTGCGGCTTCAACTTTCGACGGGCGCGGTTAGCGTCAAGGCGGCGGCGCTCGCCAACGGCTTTTGGCACTTGGGCGATTTCTCGCGCGTCTACCGTAGCGCCTTTGGTGAACTACCTTCGCAAACGCGCGCTAGGGCCAAGCAATGCAGACAAATTCACTTGTCACCGCGCACCTGTCCCGACGACAGCAAACTGACGCTGGTCTTGCTTCCGTCTCCCATCCGTTTCGAGACAGCATAGTAGCGACGGTGGAAATCAGGCGTGCCGAAAGCCCGGCGCCTGTTCAAACGGACGCGTTTGGATCAGGCGGGCTCGGCGGTGGAAGCCCGTATTCCGCTGCCCGCTTGGCCGCGAGCTTCCGGTAGGCGCGTGCTTGGGTCAACAGTTGGGCTTTAAAGTTGGCGTCGGCCTCGCCCAAAGCCAACTGTTCCAGCTGAACCGCGCGTTCGAAATACTCGGTTAACAGTTCCACGCGGTTAAGCTTTCTCGCTCGGCTGGCGCAAACAAACCGACGCGCCACCTGCCCAGCCCAGATAACGCAACACCGGAACTTGCGTTCCACAACTGGAACGACGTAGCGGTAGGCAAAGCGTGTTCGGCGGTAGCGTTATGGCGTCTGTTCTTCTGGTCGAGGATGAGTCGCTCATACGCATGATGATTTCGGACATGTTGGTGGAGCTAGGTCATAACGTCGCTCGTGAAGCGAACGATTTGCAGAGTGGACTTCTGCTCGCTTCTGCGCCCGGCGTTGATGCAGCCATTCTCGATATACAGCTCGGCGCGCATAGCTCTGATCCCATCGCGGAAGTGCTGAAAAGCAATGGCGTTCCGTTTTCCTTTGCGAGCGGATATGGGGCGCGCTGTCCCCGAAGGATTTAAGGATTATCCGATCTTTGAAAAGCCATTTCCAATCGAAGAGCTTGAGCGCTGTCTAGCGTCTCTGTTGCGCTAACAAACGCCAGTAGTCTGCTGCATCACGCGGGCGAGGTCTTCTTCAGAGAACGGCTTTCTAAGCATCGGGAAGCCATCACGCCTCCGCTCGCGGCCCGATAGCTGAAGAACCTTGAGCGTGGGGCGAATGCGCGTGGCTCGCTCGGCGAGTTCATGACCATCCATGCCAGGCATGTTGATGTCTGTGATCAAGATCGAAATATTCTGCTGGCGCATCAACGTTGCGAGCGCTTCATCGCCGCTGTGTGCGCATACCACCTCGCAGCCAATGTCTTCCAGCATACTCGCGATCACGTCGAGTACGGCAGCGTCATCATCAACCACGAGAACTGTGTGAGCCATTGAACAACCTCTCCGGCTAACATACGTGAAGTTCGGATGTTCCGAGACGCGCTTGACTAGCCGCGAGCCTCTGGACGAGAGCCCTCGATGCGCTCAGCTCACGGGGAAGTGTGGGGTTGGCTCAACAGCGCCCACTCACGCCGTGAAGGAACCGGAACTATCGCTATACGTTAAGCTCTGGTGCATCGATTGGGAAACGAGCATGGCACGGCGTAGCAGGATCATCCAATCTACCTCCCTTGAAGTACGGCTCACCGAAGAAGCGAAGCGCCTTCGCGAGGAGGCCTTGCAACTTCCTCCGGGGGCTGCCCGCGAAGAACTGATCCGAAAGGCTCGGCAAGCGGAAACCGGTTCACACATGAGCGAGTGGCTGGCATCCCCCGGGTTACAGCCGCCTAATTGACCGAACAGATCGAGATAGAACGGCGCCCCAGTATAGAGGGCGTTCCGCTGGAAGAACGCTCTATCGCATCGCGTTCTCTAGCCGTTCTGCGGCCGTTCTCGTATTATACGGATCCTCGTTCCAAATGACGACTGCGGACGAATATCTCAGGCTGGCGGAGCGATACCGAAAGGCGCTGGAAACGATGAAAGACCCGCTCGCGCGGCAGTGTCTCGAACGCATGGAAGGGAGCTACCGCACACTGGCTGACAGCGAGCGGGCGCTGCGGACGTCCGGCTACATAGTGGATGCCTTGGGCAAGCTGGGCGATATCGACAAGGGGACATAGGTCCGCCAGCGTGAACCGGCGCGCACGATAGGCCGCCCACCGCCTTAATTTGGATTCCACGTCAGGTGCCCGTTGCGACATTCCGCAATTGTGAACCTCCGACCCGTCCGCGGATCGGTAATCTCTGTGATCGTAACGATCTCAGCGTCGCATCGAGTGCACTTACCATGCTTCGTTGCATGATCCCGATTGTCATTCGGCCTGCAATATTAAAGTTGCAAGCCGATTGACAATTATCTGCGCAATGGCCGCGGCACCACCGCCATCGGCACCTATTCCCCACGAGCACGCGAAGGATTTCCGATCGCAGCGCCCGTGACCTGGAAGAGTATCGAGAGCGGTATCCGTCCGGATGCATTCACCATCCAGAGTCCATTCCGCGCCAAACCCATGAGGTGAGCCATATGTCGGACGCATTCGATCAATGGGTGGAATGGCGCTACAAGCCTCCCGGCGACAGGCGCAGCATTCCGGCCGAACTCTACGCCGCGGTGACGTCCCTGCCCGAGACCGATCGATCCGACAGGCAGAGGGTGAACGAGGCGGTTCGCAGCCATGACACGGCTCGGCGCGAGGGCAGACCGTATGGCTCTACCTTGATGATTACGAGAACGGCGAGTCGCGCACGGTGGGCGATCCCGAATGGGTGAAGGTATTTGCATCTGGGCGTGCCGCCGATGCCTGGCTGCAGGACCACGATCCCGAAGGCGTTTCCTGGGAATACGAAGTGGAAGGCGGTCCAGTCGAGGGATCGGTGTGGCTCTGCTTGCCCGATCCCGTGTCGAGAGCCATCGGTGAGCCCGATTGGATCAAGCTCTTTGCCTCGAAAGAGCGCGCGCAAAGATGGCTTGAGGGCAACGAGCCAAAGCGCGACATTTGGCAGTACCCGGTTCAGGAGTGACCTGCATGAGTGCGTTCGTTGACACCTCCGTCGGTTCGCTGCGGCCGCAAAGCGGGATGCTCAGAATGAGCGCGCCAAGTCGATCCTTCAGAGCATCGACCAATACCTCACGACGGACTTGGTGCTGGTCGAGACGTGCCAGCTTCTAAAAGCTCGATTTGGTCGCGGCGTGGCGGAAGTCTTCTGGGAGCGGCTGCGCGACAGCGGAGTTCGGATCGAACCCATTGTCCGCGCCGATCTGGATGCGGCTTCGGAGATAGGGGCGCGCTTCCCGCACGAGAGCTTTTCCTTCGTCGACCGGGCGAGTTTTGCCCTGATGGAGCGCATGGGGATCACGCGAGCAGCGACCTTCAATCCGGGCTTTGCAGCTTACCGACCCCGCCGCGGTCAGAAGTGGCCGTTCCAGATCCTTAGCGAAGACCACAGCGAAGTCTTCATGATCCTCAGACAAGCGCTGCTTGAACGCCGGCCCGTTCAGGTAAGCCGTGACGGCAAGTGCCAGACGGTCTGCCCCTACATTCTGGGCCACGCCACCGGCGAGGAGCGCGCATTCGTCCTCGTCGTGGACGCGAGTTCGCGCACGAAGTGTCCGGCCGACGCCAGGTGGATCTGCCTTCGGGTGTCGAAGATCGACGACATCCGCTTTGCCGATAAGCCCTGGATTGAGCAAGATTACCCGGGTCCGGTGCAGCGATGTGTCGATCAGGCGCACTTGAAGGCGAAGCGACTACGACAGCTTCTGGGATAGCGTCGGCTGAGGGTCTGTGCTCATGAACGTCGGCTCCACATGCCAAAGCGGAAGTCACCCCGCTGAGCTTGATCGGCGGCTCGTGACCCGTTGCAGACGAACCGCGTCTCTCACTCAAAATCGCGCTGTTCCAGCGTCTAAACCTAGTCCAAGGCGTCCGGCAGTGACGTAGATCGAAGCATTCATAGCGATATGCTTGGTGGCGGCCTGCACATCGCGAACGGCGCGTTCCAGTGCGCTGGTTTCGAAGATCGAGCCTGCGCCGGCCTCCGTCGCCACGCGGTCAACGATGTGACATGCGGTCTCTCCCGCATGGGCTGCCGCCATCCGCAATCTCAAGCGCGCGTCGACTAGGCGATGGCCGCCGATATCAGTTGCAGTCATCAGCTCCGTCATCGCCTCGACGAGGAATGCTCGTGCGGAGCTATGCAGCGTCTCGGCGCGACCGATCACTGCCTGCACGACTTCCCGATCGCGCATGAGACCGGCAGTCCCGAGCCGCCCCTTACCGCCCGCCAGCTTTGCAAAGCTCTCCATGGCACCCCGTGCGATGCCCAGCGGCACCACTGCAATCGTCCAGGCGAACGATGAGAGAGCTGGAATGCGATAGAGCAGCCCACCTTCAGCGGGTTTGTGGTCAATAAACGGGTGCATCCATTCGGCAGGAACGTAGGCATTGTCGACTTCCCAGTCCGAACTTCCGGTGCCGCGCAAACCTGAAACGTGCCAAGTGTCGTGAATCGTGACCTGCTTTCGTTCGAAATAACAGCAGAAGCGCGGCTGGTCAGGCGCCTGATTTCCGCCCATTGTCACCAAACCCATGAAGTGGGTGCCATGCGGTGCGCCACTTCCGAACGGCCATCGTCCCGAGACGCGGACTCCGCCATCGGCAGGCATGGCGGTCCCTACGGCCCCCGTTGCACTCACGATAAACGTGCGGCGGTCTTCGAACCAGCGGCACACCACGGCAGAAGGCAAATAGCCGCCGACGCGGCTCATACCGCCTCCATTGCCAACCAGCCAGCCGACAGCTCCGTCGAGCGCTGCTGCGCGTTCTACGACGCTCATGAAGGCGAGCGGCGACAACTCAGGGCCGCCAAGGGATGCGGGTAGCCAGAGCCTGAAGAACCCTCCCTCGGCCAGCGCTTTAACAACGTCTTCATGCAGTTGCCGCTCACGATCGAATGCCGCCCGATGTTCGGCAATCAACGGCTGGATAATTTGAAGAGCCTCCAGAAAAGGGGCTGCATTGTCATCTTCTCGCATAAGTCCATAATCGGCATTTGCATTCCGGGGGGCAAGTCCGAACATTTCATGTGCAGATGAGATGATTTCATCTACATTCCCCGAATGCGAAAGTTACCGCCTTTGACGGAGTTGCGTGCCTTTGAGGCCGCGGCACGTCATCTGAGCTTCAAGCATGCAGCAAGTGAACTTGGCGTCACACCGACAGCCATCAGTCATCAAATCAAGCTTCTGGAACAGCATTGCGGCCGCCCGCTATTCCGTCGCCGGCCGCGCCCGCTGGCGCTGACCTCGGCAGGCAGACAGTTGTTTCCGGTCGTTCGCGACGGATTCGGAAGAATTGCCGAGACACTTTCCAGTATCAAGAGCAGCCACGCGGGCCGGCATCTGCGCATCACGGCGACAAACGCCTTTGCCGCCCGCTGGCTATTGCCACGGCTGCAGTCTTGGCGGGCGGCGCATCCACGGCTCAAACTTGACATTGTCGGCACCGACGCCGTGCTCAATCTCGAGTCGGACGAAACCGATGTTGCCATCCGCTACGCTCTCGGGCCACCTTCCGATGGAAGGGTCGTAGAGTTGATGCGCGACACTTTCTACGTGGTAGCAAGCCCAAAGCTCGTGGACAGGAGAGCGACGAAGACGCGGCGGGTCGATCTGGCGCGACTTCCGCTTATTGAGGCTGCATGGCCGGCGGGCGATACACACGCACCGACTTGGCAGCGCTGGCAGCGGGTGGCACTCCCCTTGTCCAAACGCAAACTTGCTTCGCTTGTGAGTTTGCGGTTTCAAGAGGAACTTCACGCCATCGAGGCCGCCATCGCTGGTCAAGGTGTGGCCATCTGCAGCGATGTCCTGGTCGCCCCCGAATTGGCGAGCGGCGTGCTCGTTCCGGTATCGCCGGTCACTCTGAGCGGCTATGGATTCTACATCGTCCATCGCGCGGGGGCCCGGAATGGTCCTACCATAAGGAAGTTCATCACTTGGGCCCATGCCGAGGTCTAGTTCGGCGCTATGTCGACGGCAATCAGCTTGTAGGCAGCCGGCCCGCATCGTGGACCGCCACCAGCTTCTCCTGGAACAGCCGGCGGAACAGGCGCGAGAGCACGCGCACCGGCAGGAAGAAGCCGGAGCGGCACGCCACCCAGCGCTCGCCATCGAGCGAGATGCCGCCGCCCGGCACGATCATGTGGACGTGCGGGTGATAGGTCATGGCCGAGCCCCAGCTGTGCAGCACGGAGGTGAAACCGATGCGGGCGCCCAGATGCTTTGGATCGGCGGCGATCGTGGTCAGCATTTCGGCCGAGGCCTTGAACAGCAGGTCGTAGATGACGGCCTTATTCTGGTAGGCGATGTCGGCGATGGCCGCCGGCAGCGTGAACACGACATGGAGGTACAGCACGGGCAGCAGATCGGCCTCGCGCTCGGCGAGCCATTGCTTCGCCGCGACGCCCTGGCACCTCGGGCAATGCCGATTGCGACAAGAGTTGTAGGCGATCTGGGTGCGGGCACAATCCTCGCATCGCTCGACATGTCCGCCGAGCGATGCCGTGGCTGACATGAGCTTGAGCTGGCCGAGGCTCACATGGCGGCGTGTTGGCTTTACGCCATGCCGGTCCACGGTCGCGGAAAATATCAGCGACCTCCAGCGCTGGGCGCGGCACGCGAGCCGCACGTCAGGCGTGGCCTCGGCCTCCTTGAGCTTGCCCGTGATGTGATCGAGCGGGCTCATGATCTCGCGATCGTCTTGGTGGCGGCGCGGGTTTTGAGCGCCGTGGTATCGAGCTTGGCGTGGCCGAGCAGCACCTGGATCACTCTGATATCGATGTTCTGTTCCAGAAAATGGGTGGCAAAGCTGTGCCCGGAGTGTGTGCGGAGATACCCGCTTGTCGATCCCGGCCATGTGGCAGCCGCGTGGCAGGCGCGATTGAACTGGCGCGTGGTAAGGGGACTGACCGGGTTCTGACCGGGAAACAGCCACCCTTGTGGCCGGCCCGCCTTGCACCAAGCCCGCAACAGCTCGAGCAGATGCGGAGACAGCATCACGTAACGGTCTTTGCGACCCTTGCCCGGCTCGACGGCAAATGACCATGCGCTTGCTGTCGATGTCGCCGATCTTGAGCGAGATCACCTAGGCGGCGCGCAGGCCTGCCCATAGGGCGCGCTCAGCACCGCCTTGTACTTCAGCCCCGGCGCGGCATCCAGCAGCCGCGCTACCTCCTCTGGACTGAGCACGACCGGCAGCTTCCGAGGCTCATGGATGAATGCCGTGTGCTCGATGATGGCGGATCGCTTAAGCGTGACCCTGAAGAAGAACCGCAACGCCGCCACGGTCGCATTGAGGGCTCCCGTGCCGACGCCGCTCTGGGCCACATGCAGCTGAAAGCGTCGGACGTCCTCGAAGCTCGCCTTGTTCGGCGACCGGCCAAGGAAAGCTGCCAAGTTCTTGATCGTGCGGATGTAGCCTTGCTGGATCTTCGGCGATAAGTCCGGATCGTCATGTCTTCGATCATGCGCTGGCGCAACGGGCTCATTGCCTCGTCGGTCATGGGGATGCTCCTGTCTTGAGTGAGGTTTGCCAACTCCTCATCTTCAAGACAGGACGCCCCACAGCGTTATCCTGTTTGCTGTGCCGCCGGCCGCGGCGCCCTACCGCGCGAGCGATTTAGTCCTGTGACCCACAGCGGACAGAACGTCGCACCACCGCACCCTCAGAGACCAATAGCTCTCACATTGGAACTCCGCTATCCTCCGGCACCCGTAACGCGTGTGAGAGGCGAATCATGCAACATTTATTGCGCACATTCTCGATGCAGGCGCTTATCCTCGGCACATTAGTTTTCAACGGCGGAACTGAAGCTGCCGCCCAGACGAGCGCCCCGATCTCTCCGGCGATCAGCACGCCGGACAAAGTCGAGACGCGCATCGGCACGCTGGACTTCAAGGATGGCATGCCGAGCAAAGAAACCATTGCCAAGATCTATGACAACCGGGACTTTACGCATGCCTTCTCGGCGTTCGCCAACACCCTTCAAGGGGTCAGCATTCGCGCCCTCCACAAGGGCTTTCTGAGCATCGGGGTCAAGGACAACGAAGTTCTAGTTTTCTCCGAACTGATGGATGCTAAGTCCCTGTTCCTGACAGCCAATGCGGACACCGTCTATTACATGGGCATGCTCGATCTGACCAAGGGTCCGATGGTGCTCGAGGTGCCACCCAAGTCGCTTGGCGCCATTGATGACTACTGGTTCCGCTGGGTCATCGATATCGGTCTGCCTGGGCCTGATCGCGGTGAGGGCGGGAAGTATCTCGTCCTGCCACCCGGCTACGAGGGTCTGGTGCCTGATGGCTTCAATGTCGCCCGCGCCCGGACCAACCTCGTGATATGGTTCGCTCGCTCGTTTCTGGAGAACAATGATCCGAAGCCTGTAGCTGAAGCGATCCGAAAATTCACCAAGATCTATCCATACGAGGCCGGTGGCGTCGGCACCCCCATCGCGGATTTCCTGAGCGGCAAGGCCAAACTTGGAAAAGTCACGCCACCGCCGCCGACCGTGTTCCACGAAGGCACCGGCAAGGTGATGAACACTATCCCACCGAACGACTTCAGCTTTTACGAAATGCTCAATGAGGTCGTGCAGCAGCAGCCTGCAGGGTCGCTCGACCCCGAGCTGATGGGCCCCATCGCCGCCATCGGCATCATCAAGGGCAAACCCTTCGCGCCAGATGCGCGGATGAAGAAAATTCTTACCGAAGCGCTTACGCTTGCCAACGCCCACTCGCGCACCCTGTTCATGGCCCCTCGCGATCCGACTTTGTATTACTACCCCGGCTCGGGTTGGCAGAACATGCTGTTCGAGGTCGGCTACGAGTTCGAGACGCCGATCCCGCTGATTACCCCCGAGGGCGTCAAGCCCTTACCACCCACCGGCTATCGCACGCTCGACGCACGGACAGACTTCTTCTACGGCGTCACCGGGATCACGCCCGCGATGGCGATGCGTCTGCCGGGCATCGGCTCAACCTACCTATGGACGATGGTCGATGCAAAGAAGGAGTCCTTCGATGGAGCCAAGACCTACAAGGTGACTTTGCCGAAAGACATTCCCCAGGCGAATTTCTGGTCGTTCACGCTTTACGACAACATGTCACGCTCGATGCTCGACACACCACAGCGCTACCCGCGCGCGGGCAGCCAGAACTTCCCCTCCCCCGCCGCTGAAGCCAGCGCCGACGGTACCACGACGATCTACTTCGGCCCGACACAGCCAGCAAATGTCAAACGGGGCAACTGGATACAGACCATGCCGGGCAAGGGCTTTATCCCTTGCCTGCGGCTCTACAGCCCGCTTGAGCCGTTCTTCGTCAAGACATGGCGGCCGAGCGAGGTCGAACTCGTTTTGTGAATTCAACCCATGGAGCGATCAAGGGGCTGCGCGGGCTCCTTGACCGCCTCTGGCCCGTTCTGGACCAACTGCGCTGGGTTTCACTATGTCCGCTGTTCGGGGTGGACCGGAAGTGACAGGTAGAGGTGCGCACCGACGCGTTTGATCCAAAGCGGGCCAGCCTAGCTCCCGCTTCAGGGAGACGTCCTCCTGTGGTCGAATTTGCATAGACGAGGCCATGCTTAGATGGACATTATTGGCGAATGTGCCCTCGTTGTCGCCTTTGAGCCAAACACCAGGAGGAAAAGAGATGCCCATCTCCATTTCAATGATCGTCCTCGGCTCGCAGCTGGTCATGCCGGTCGCTGACGGTGTGCCGAACTTTGATATCGCGCGGAGCTGTAAGCTTGATATCGCTGCCGCCGCCGGACTTTCTGTAGGCCAGCCGCTGAAGAACTGCATCAACGACGAACAGAAGGCTAAGCAACAAGTCGCCAACGGCTGGTCCAAATTCCCTGCGGCGAGCCGGGCAGGCTGTGTGCCGCAAGAGAGCATTGGTGGGACGCCGAGTTACGTCAGCTTGCTGACCTGCCTCCAAATGGGGCAGTGGCTGCGATAGCGACTTCAGCCGT
>NZ_JADPJC010000164.1:0-844 GCF_023073215.1 Bradyrhizobium sp. 35 | reverse complement strand
CCGTTGACGACGCTGAAATTGGTGCCGCCGCCGGCAAGTGCAAAGCCGACCAGCGTGTCGCGCGAGATGCGATAGTCGGCGCCGACAGCGGTGCCATAGAGGCTGCTGCTGGTGTTGTTCGAGCCGGCGATCGAGTTGCCGTCGGTCTTCTGCGAGCCGCCGAAGCCCGCCGCCCACACGCTCCAGCGCTGCTGGAACGGCACCGCAGCTGGTGCCTTGGTATAGATCGCCGCCAGCGCGTCGTTCGGGCTGCGCTTCCTCGCGGCATAGGCGAGCGCTTGCTCGTCGGCGTAACCGGTTGCGTTGCCGCCGGCGGTTGCACCGTCACCGCGTCCGGCGACGAACGGATCGGTCATCACCCCCATGAACTGGTTCATCGCATTGAAGGTGGACTGCTGCGACCCGGTCGCGGTTTCGCCGGAGACCTGCGTCAGGGCGGTGGCGAGACCGGAGCCGGTCAGAGCGAACAGCGCGTTGAAGCCCGCCGGCA
The DNA here is from genome assembly GCF_023073215.1 of Bradyrhizobium sp. 35. Lineage (NCBI taxonomy): Bacteria > Pseudomonadati > Pseudomonadota > Alphaproteobacteria > Hyphomicrobiales > Nitrobacteraceae > Bradyrhizobium > Bradyrhizobium sp. 35. Next base: position 354 of record NZ_JADPJC010000164.1, on the reverse strand, counting down.
TGTTGGCGCCGGCCAGGAGCGCATTGTCGATTCCGGCCGCGACGTTCTTCTGGTTGATATTGGCATTGGCGGGCAGGTTCGGCGACAGCAGGCCGGGATCGACCGTCAGTAATACCTCGTTGCCGACATAACTCACCCGCGCATTGCGGGCGAAACTGTTGCCGGCGAGAACGCCCGCCGTGTCGAAGGTGCCGTTGACGGTGCCCGCGATCATGATGGTGTAGGTGGTGGTTGCGCTGATGCGCGCCAGCGGATCGACCGTGACCTTGCCCGCAAGGTTGGCGGTGCCGGTCACAACCGTCATGTCGCTCGATGCGCCCGATATCTGCACCAGATAGGTCGATGCCGCCGTCA
>NZ_JADPJC010000087.1:0-28199 GCF_023073215.1 Bradyrhizobium sp. 35 | reverse complement strand
GATCATCGTCTGCCATCACAAGGTGTCCACCTATTTTGGTGGACACCTCATGCATCAGAGCACTCAAAAGCAAAAGGTGCAGGGAAATTCGCGCTTACGTTGTTCCGACCACTGTCGCGGCCACAACCCATCCCTTCGAGGTCGGCTTTGCGGCGGTTGTCGTTGATGCATTCTCATAGACAGTCATCTCTTCTCCGTTGAAGTTGAGTGGCCCCGGCTGCGTTGAGAATTTTTTCCACGCGTAGTCTGTTGGGCAACCTGTTGCCCTGCGGGAACCATATATCAGTCCGTCACTATTGAAAAGGGCGCGGCTGTAACGACTAAAGCGAGGTGTGCTCATGACGAGCGCGCGAGGCCTACCGCTCCGCGCTGGACCTCTTCGTTCATTGACAAAGCACATTCAGTCGCCACGATGCTTGGGGAGACAAAAAATCGTGGAAATCTGGTCTGCCAGTCCGGTGATGAAGAATGATGAGCAAGAAGACAATTCGGACGACCAAATTCGAAGCGAGTGTTTCAGAGCAGCTGCCGGCGGGACGGATCGGCGCTCGTTTGCGTGCCTGGCGCCGGCCGCATACAACCTCTGTCAAATCTCAGCGCTTCCGAGCTGAGAGGATATCTCGCACTTCGCTCGCCAGTTGCCAGTACTCGACTTTCCGTCCTGAGGCTGGCCAGCGAGGATGAGCTATACGGTCGTACGCTTTCACCCCTCTCCGTTTTCTATGTTGGCCTCTTCGCTATCGTGCTATTTATGCTGGCCATCGGCTTCGAGCGAATGCGTCAAAATGCGGCGCGGTTACAAATCAAGTTCGTCGAGTCCAATCGACATAGAGCGGAGCTGGCCGAAAACAATCTCGCTCTCTCTCAAGAGATCAGGCGGCGCGAAGCCATTGAGGCCGACCTGCAGCGACAGAGGGAGGCTCTTGACAAGTCAAACTCTGAATTGCGCATAGCCGCGGCTGCTTTCAATTCTCAGGAGGGCATGATCGTCACCGATACCAAAGGCGTAGTCTTGAGTGCCAACCGCGCCTTCGTGGGCTTAACCGGCTATACGATCGAAGAATTGGTTGGACAAACCCCGCGACTGTTCCGGTCTCATCGGCGTGATGGCGAATTCTACCGCAGTATGTGGGGTTCCGTTCAAGCAACTGGCGGCTGGCAAGGTGATATGAGTCTCAGGACCAGGAGCGGCGAAAACTGCGCGCGCTGGCTGACTATATCTGCTGTGAAAAACGAAGCGGGCGAGGTCACCAACTACATCGGCTCGTATTATGACATTTCTAAACTGAAGCACGCTGAGGAAAAGATCCAAGAACTCGCTTTCTTTGACCAGCTAACAGGTCTGCCGAACCGCGTCCTGCTAATCGACCGCGTGCGCCAGGCCGTCAATGCGAATATCCGTAGCAAATCCTACGGCGCTTTGCTGTTCATTGATCTGGACAATTTCAAGACACTGAACGACTCGCTGGGTCACCACATGGGCGATATGCTGCTGAAATGTGCGGCTCAGCGCCTCTCCCATTGTGTGAGGGCGGATGACACAGTTGCCCGCTTTGGCGGCGACGAATTTGTCGTTCTTCTCGTCAATCTGGGTACACAGAAAGCAAAGGCCGCTGCCTTACAAGCGGAAGCGATAGGCGAAAAGATACTCGCAGCCTTCACCGAGGTCTTCCAATTCGATGCGTATGAATATCCCTGTACCGCAAGTGTTGGCGTGACCTTGTTTTCGACTGATGAGTGCAACGTTGACGAGTTGCTCAAGAGAGCCGATCTGGCAATGTACGACGCGAAAACGGCGGGGCGAAATGGCCTCCGGTTTTTCGACCCGGCCATGCAGACCATGATTACAGCCCGCGCTGCCCTCGAGACCGATCTACGAGAAGACCTTAAGAAGGAACGGCTTTTGCTGCATTACCAGCCGCAGGTCGATCACGAAGGAAGGCTGCTGGGGGCAGAAGCGCTGGCACGCTGGCCGCATGCTCATAAAGGGATGATTTCTCCTAGCGAATTCATCCCGGTCGCAGAAAGCACCGGCCTCATCCTTCCGCTCGGCGCCTTGATGTTGAAGACCGCGTGCCGTCAGCTGGCTCGCTGGTCAAGCGATCCGGCGACCGAACGCCTGACCATCGCAATCAATGTCAGCGCCCTGCAGATGCGTCAGAAGAATTTTGTCGAAGAGGTCCGCGCGATCATTGAGCAAACCGGCGCCAATCCCCATCGCCTCAAAATCGAACTCACTGAAAGCACATTAGTCAGCAACGTCGACGATGTGATCGCCAAGATGGGCAAATTGAAAGCGATTGGCATCGGTTTCAGCCTCGATGATTTCGGAACCGGCTATTCAGCGCTTTCGTATCTGAAGCGTTTGCCGCTTGACCAGCTCAAGATCGATCGCAGCTTCGTCAAGGACGTTCTGGTTGACTCTAACGACGCCGCGATAGCCCAGATGATCATAGCGCTTAGCAGAAGCCTCGGCCTTTCAGTCATTGCCGAAGGCGTCGAAACGGAGGAGCAATATGCGTTCCTGGCGCGACATGGACAGCTCAGTTACCAGGGCTATTTGTTCGGACTGCCTATGCCGGCCGAGGATTTCGTGAGTCTCGCCCGAGCCTTCTCGCCACGTCACGGTTTGAAGCGGGTACGCGGGTCGGTCAATCGGGCTTCCGCATAGGCCGTCGCCGGGAGACGCCAATTGCTGTTGTTTCTTGCTCGTTTTGAGTGGCGAAGCAGCCGTCCGAATGCAACCGACACAGTCAAAGCCCAATCGAGGCCATAGCGCCTGCTCGTGGTCCAAATCGGCCGCGCCCCGGCAATGTCGCGCCTGCTCGCATCATGTCGTCGATCATTCGGTGGTTCCTCTGGTTTCGTTGTTGCGTTGCGTGTCGCAACCCGATCCTACAGGAGAATTGCCAGTGGCCAGCGCAATGGCGCCCGCCTGCTACGGCGCTATTGGAGGCGCACGATGGGGTGGCTTTGCTCAACCGAGCTACACCACAACCGTGGACACGACCCGTACCACCGCTGGAAAGAATGGGCTTCCTGTCTCTGCGCAACACGCGCCGTCAGTCACTTAAGGCTCCGCTTTGGCCGAATGAGTCCGCGTACAATTGCTCAATTTTCGAAACTTCATCTTGAGTGAGCTCGGCAAATTCGTTCTCTCGTGCCCGCTTTGAAAGTCTTCCTTGATGCTGTCGCAGAAAGCCAAACAGGTTGTTGAGCGTTCGCTCGGGCATGTCGATGATGTTTTCGACTCCGGATCGGAACATATCGAAGTTGCGCAGGAAGCTCGTCTCACTCGGAAGGTCCAGCTCAATCGTCTGCCGTACACATTCGTACAGAAATTCCGCATGCGGGGTCGCGTCGAAGAAGCGGTAGAAATCGCCGGTGTCGTTCAAAACCTTCACATTATTCTTTGGGGCCGCTTCCCATTGAACGCACGGAAGTAGCCTGCCGGAATAGCTTTCCAGCACGCCTTTGTACTCGGTGATCCGCTCAAGAATCGCCGACGACACTGGAAAATGGACCCCAGCCGGATTAAATCCGCGCCGCGCGAGGACATGATGCATCAGATATCGATGGATGCGTCCGTTGCCGTCCTCGAATGGATGGATATAAACAAAGCCGAAGGCGAGCACCGCCGCCGCGATAATGGGATCGAGCTCGTTCTCGGCGGCGAGGTCGAATGCGATCAATCCTGCCATAAGAGAGGCGATGTCTTCATGCCTCGCGCTGATATGGTCCGGGATAGGGCGCTGTGTATCGCGGTCATGCTCTCCGATGAAGCCGCCTTCCTGCCGGAACCCGAGCTTCACGAAACGCTCGTCTCCGATGACGATGCCTTGCAGGCGCAAAAACTCCTGCTCATCGAGCGGCGCGCGTCCAGCCTCGCCGATGGCGCGTCCCCATCTTTGAATGCGATCCTGAGGCGGCCTTTCTCCCTCGATGATGTAACTGGACTTTGAATCTTTCAGCAGCAGAAAGGCGGCGGTACGCGCGAGCAAATCCTTCGGGACTTCGCTGACGACAGCGCGCGCGCGCTCCTTCCAGTTCTGCGCGAGAAATTGGTTCAGCGCGGCCGTCTTGAAAACGAGCGGACAAAATTCCGGGGTGCCGGGAAGGTTGTTGCGAACGCGATGCCGGGCGGAATTCGTGCCAATCCCTCCGAACTGGAGGTCGGTATCGATGGCGTCTACATATGAGACCTTGTCTGTAAGCGACAGATTCAGCTCGCGGCCAAGCAACCACTCGTACAGAAACCAGATGCGGCGTGTGTAAATTCCGGTCGGCTTCTGCCGGACAAGCTCCGCGATATCACCCTCATTGACGACGCGGAAAAGTCGCTTCAGGACGGAAAGATCGACTCCTTCGTTCTTGAGGGCAAAAGTCAGGTGTCCCTCAAGCGAGGCTTGGGGAGCATGGCGAGGCGTGTAGATCCGCCAACCATCCTGTTCAATGATGCGGTGCCGGGCTCCGATGGCCGAAAGGGTGCGGGGGACCGGCACGGCCAGCTTGTAAGTGTCGATGAGCGCGGCATAACCCGCGGGGACAGCGGGCCCAGGCAATCGCCTATCGTGAAAAACATTCACCGATCCTGAAAATTCTGCGCTCACTTACATTCCTCTGAAAAACATTTCCCGTCCTCGAATTTTAGTCACTGAGGGCTTGGATTTCGAAATTCCATCATACCACGTGAAAAATAGTCTCTCAACGGAATAATCATGAAAATGGTTCACTTTGGCACGGAGAACCCGGCCGCCATTACAGTAGCGGACCAGGTCGGTCCGGGATGGAACCGTCATGGCGCCGGTGGTCTGCCGACGTTCTGGTTTTCAAATTCGCCATCATTTTCATGACGTTCCGATAGGGCTGATTTTACGCTGAAGACGACGAATTCTCTTGGCATTCAGACGCGCTGCGATGCCCCGGCACGACCGCGGTCCAGCCAACCGCACGGCACGACCTGCGAGGCGCTGCCGCTCTTGAAGACCGACCCGGGCGTCCAGAAGCCGGCAGAGGCCACATCCTTGTCAATCGCGGCTCCGACCCTGACCGCAAGAGAGAGGCCGTCGCGGTGACATCGGGATGAGCAAGCGTGTTCGTCATGCTGGTGGGGTCCGCTTAGCTCGGCTCGCTGGCAGGCCCGGTCTTGACTGGCCAGCGTTTCGATCTCGCTCGATAGTCCCTCGATACGCCCATCCAGTCGATGCGAGTCTTCCGCTAAACCCTCGATGATGCGCAACATGCAAGGCGAAAAACATTGGCGCTAATTGCCAAGATACCGGGCAACTCGAACAGGGAATGTAGGCTTTGTCGCACACCATGCCTCGCTCCAGGAGGAACGCACGGGTCTGTTTGATGGACGGGTGCGCTGACCGACAAATCGACCGCGGACGCGGTGCAGGGCCTGGAAAGTCGAGTAGATCGGCAGTGTGACGCGCTGCGCGAGAACCCCGATAGAACTCCTCTTGTACTTCCGGTACCGATGGAGGTCGCGCCCGCTATTCTGCGACGTTTCCGGTTTGACTGGATGTCCGCAGCTCGGACTCACGCCACCCATCGTGGTGCCGCCCTCACGCGTGCCCAAGCCCGCGCCGCCAACGTAATCCTTGCATGCAAGGATCAATGCCGTCGCAGGCGCGCCGTCATTGCGGGCATGGTTGTTGTCGCCGCGACGTTCGCGACGACACAGCATCGCCTTCGACGAGGCCGCAAATCTGCACAGTACATTGCGAAATTTCGTGGTTCCCCAGGCTTGCGGCTCGGCGGAAGCTGGCCGGTAGTGGATATCAAGACCTTCTGGGGGGTGGATGGACGCGCAGACTTCCGTCAATTCCGGCGTCGCGCCTCGTTCTCTCACGCTTGCGAGGAGGCGCCTCCGGATCGCGCTGCTGCTTTGTGCGACGATGATCACGATCTATTTCGGCTTCATGGCATTGTTCGCATTCGACAAGCCGCTTGTGGGGACTGTGCTTGCGCCCGGACTGTCGCTTTGCATCGTGCTCGGCCCTCTCGTCATCATTTCATCGTTCCTGCTCTGCCTCATCTATGTGCTGTGGGCGAACCGGGTATTTGATGTCAGCCTTCGTGACCTCGAACGATAGGACCTCGCGATGGCCAACAACTCGCTCTCGATCGGCTTCTTCTTCGCATTTATGGTCCTGACGCTCCTGATTACTTACTGGGCGGCGCGGCGCACCCGTACCACGGAGCACTTCTTTGCCGCGGGCGGCGAGATCACTGCATAGCAGAATGGCTGGGCGCTCGCTGGCGACTTCCTCAGCGCGGCCGCGCTGCTCGGCATTGCCGGCGTTGTCACCTCGAATGGCTTCGATGGCATGGTCTACTCGATTGGATGGCTGCTCGGCTGGCCGATCATCCTCTTTCTGATTGTCGAGCCACTGCGCAATGTCGGGAAATTCACGTTCGCGGACGTGGTCGCCTATCGGCTCAGCCAAAAGCCGGTGCGGCTCGCCGCGGCGGTCGGTACGCTGGCGGTGATCCTGTTCTACCTGATCGCCCAGATGGTCGCGACCGGATCGTTGATCAAGTTGCTGTTCGGCCTGCCCTACACTTGGTCGGCGGCTTTGGTCGGTGCTGCCATGCTCATCTATGTGCTGTTCGGCGGCATGCTCGCCACCACCTGGGTGCAGGTGGTGAAGGCGGCGCTGCTGCTCGCTGGCGGAGTGATCCTGGCAATCCTGGTCCTGGGCATTTCGAAATGAACCCGCTCAAGCTGTTCGCCGCAGCGGCGGAGAAGTACGGCACAAGAGTGCTGCAGCCAGGTTCGAAGGTGGTTTCGGGGCAATGGGACGCGATCTCACTCGGCCTCGGGCTGATGTTCGGCACCGCGGCGATGCCGCACGTCCTGATGCGGGTATACACGGTTCGGGACTCCAAGGCCGCGCGACTATCGATACTTTATGCCACCGGGCTGATCGGCTTCTTCCACCTGATGGTGTTCATCATCGGCTTTGGGGCCATGGTGCTGGTCGGCCCGGAGGCGGTGATGAAAGCCGGCGGTGGCGGCAACATGGCTGCACCTCTGCTCGCCCTCACAGTCGGCGGCGACGCCTTCTTCGGTTTCATCTGCGCAGTTGCGTTTGCCACCATGCTGGCGGTGGTGGCAGGCCTGACGCTTTCCGGTGTGGCTACGTTGTGCCATGATGTCTGGACCAACGTCGTTCGCCACGGTACGGCATCGGAGGCTGAGCAGCTCAAAGTGGCGCGGATCGCCACCGTTGCCATCTCGGTGCTGGCAATCGTGCTCGGCATCACCTTCGAAGGCCAGAACGTCGCCTTCATGGCCGGGCTCGCCTTCTCCATCGCCTGTGCCGCCAATTTTCCATCACTGGTCCTCGCTATCATCTGGCGTCGCTTCACGACGCCAGCGGCCGTCGCTAGCATCATGATCGGCACGCTAAGCTCGCTGGTGCTCATTGCGCTGTGACCGACCATCCAGGTCGACGTGCTCGGTAAGCCGCTGGCGCAGGTGAGCGGCGCCTGGTGGTTCGTCTCGCTGCGTAACCCGGCCATCATCAGCATGCCGCTGTCGTTTGCCGTGGCGATCGCGGTGTCGTTGTTAACGCGGGAAACGAACGCGGATGGCCGCTTCGACGAGATGCAGCATCGCATCCTGTTCGGGCGCTCAAGGACGATGCCGCAATCGGCGGAGTGAACCAGAGCTGGGAATTCCGAATGGCATGCGCGGAACTGCAGATGCTCCTGCACAATTTCGCCGTTGGCCCTTCGAGCGTCAATGTTACGATTTTGAGCCGAACATTTTGACCAGGGGGACAGAAATGCGCGACGCCTCACATCAACATCGTTTCATCGGCAGCCTGTGCAGTTGCGGAGCGCCATGCTCCCGCGCAGCCGACTGTCGAAGAGGCCGTGTCCGAAAGCGTCCAGCAGGCACTTCTGCATGGCCTTTTCCCACAGCCGGTTTTGCGGCGGGAACTGCTTCGCACCGTTGGCGCCGGGGTGATCATCGGCGCTCTCTCCAGCATCCTGCCAATCGACACCTTGAAGGCAATTGCCCAGGAGCGAAGGCCTCTCGAGAAAACCAAGTTGGCTGTTGGCTTCCTCCCGATCACCTGCGCCGTTCCGCTGATCTACGGCGAAAGGCTCGGCAGCTACCGCAAGGAAGGTCTGGATGTCAGTCTGCAGAAGATCGCTGGTATCGCGCTGATCCGCGACAAGATGCTCAACGGCGAGCTGGACGTCTCGCAGCAGGTGATGCCGGTCCCCCTGACGATGACAGCCGGCCTCGGCGGTAACGTCCAGTCCATCAAGGTGCTGACCATCTTGAACCAGAACGGCAACTCCCTCGTCCTGGCCAACAAGCACAAGGACAATCGGGATCCCAAGAACTGGAAGGGCTTCACGTTCGCGGTCCCGTTCGAGCAAAGTCACCAGACCCTGCAGCTTCGCAACTATTTGGCTGCCGCCGGGCTCGATCCGGACCAAGATGTCAAATACCGCATCGTACCTCCGACCGAATACGTGGCGAGGCTTCGCGTCGGAAGCATCGATGGGTTTTTCGGCGGAGAGCCGGGCGGTCAGCGCGCGGTCTACGAAGGCGCTGGCTTCATTCATTTGATCTCGAAGGATATCTGGGATGGACATCCCTGTTGCTCTGTCACCGCCGCGGAAAGCTGGATCCAGCAAAATCCTAACAGCTTCATGGCGTTCTACCGCGCCATCATCGCGTCCAGCCTTCATGTCTCGAAGCCGGAGAACCGGGTCGGCATGGCGAAGGTGCTGTCAGAGCCGCAATATCTCAATGCTCCCGAAATCGTCCTCGAGCAGGTTTTGAGCGGCACGTATGCCGACGGCCTTGGCACCATCCGGAAAGATCCGCGGCGGGTTGATTATCAGCCGTTTCCGCAATATTCGGCAGCAGTTTGGCTGATGACCCAGCTCCGGCGCTGGAACATGCTAAAGGAGAATGTCGACTATAAGGTGCTCGCCGAAAAGGTGATGCTGGCGACCGATGCCGCTCGGATCATGCGCGAGCAGGGCGTGACGCCGCCAGCGGTCGGCTTCGGCACCGAAAGGATTCTCGGGAACGAATTCGATTCCAATAAGCCGCAGGACTACCTGGCTTCGGTCCGGAAGGGGGGCTGATGGAGGTGTCACGCCGGCTGCAGCAGCCCTGGGTATCCTCGGTCGCGATCTTCATCGTATTTGTAAGCGTGTGGGGCTGGTTCACCGCCGGTTCGTCGGGAGGTGTTAGCGCTGCCGACGCCGAATATGCCCGCCTTGCCGGCCAGAGCGCGCCGGGTCAGCAGGCCGGTGCGATCCCCTCACCGTGGATCGTCGCGGTCCGCGGCCGGGATCTGATCACACACGCCTTCGATCACGACAATCCCAACAATCTGGGCATCGCATGGCATCTGGCCTATTCCATGGGCCGCGTAGCACTGGGCTTCACGCTGGCCTTACTCGTCGCGGTGCCCCTAGGCTTCTTGCTCGGTCTATGGCCTGCTTGCCATCGCGCGTTGGATCCTTTCATTCAGATCCTGCGGCCGGTGTCGCCACTCGCGTGGATGCCGCTGGCGCTCTATACGTTCCGCGACAGCACCGTCTCGACGATCTTCATCATCTTCATCTGTGCGGTCTGGCCGATGTTGATCAGCACGGCAACCGGGACAGCTTCCGTGCGGGCTGAATGGCTGAACGTCTCGCGCGTATTCGGTCTTCCACGATTAGAGCATGTCACGCGCGTCGTCTTTCCCGCCAGTGTGCCTATGATCCTGTCGGGAATGAGGATCTCGATCGGTATCGCCTGGTTCGTCATCGTGGCTGCCGAGATGGTCGGCGCACAGAGCGGCATCGGGTACTTCATCTGGAACGAATGGAATAATCTCCAGATCGCGAGCATGATCGTCGCCATCGTCCTGGTCGGCGGCATTGGATTGGCGCTAGATATTTTGCTCAAGCGAATAGGCGAAAGCCTCAGCTTCCGGGAATAGGACGATGGCGGATCTCGAGATCAACGATGTGTCAATGTCGTTTGTTGACCGTTCTGGCAAGGGGCTTCTTGCGCTGGATAGAATCTCGCTCGCTATCGAAGACAGCGAGTTTGTCTGCTTGATCGGCCATTCAGGCTGCGGCAAGAGCACGTTGCTAAACATTGTTGCTGGCCTTCTTGCGCCTACAAAGGGTGCAATACGCTGCGCCGGGACGACGATTTCTGGCCCGGGGCCGGAGCGCGCAATGGTCTTTCAGAGCCATGCTCTATTGCCCTGGATGACTTGCTACGAAAATGTTCGCCTTGCGGTCAAACAGGCCTTCAAGGGTGCCGCGGCATCCGAATTGAAGGATCGCTCGGAGCAGGCGCTGAAGCTTGTTCACCTGGAGCACGCCATCAACAAATACCCATTCGAGGTGTCAGGTGGAATGAAGCAGCGGGTGGGCATCGCTCGCGCTTTTGCGGTCGAGCCTAAGGTGCTGCTGTTGGACGAGCCGTTCGGCGCGCTCGATGCGCTGACCAAGTCGAGCCTTCAGGACGAACTGGTTCGCATCGTGGAAAAGACCCCGACCACCGTTGTAATGGTCACGCACGACATAGACGAAGCGATCTTCCTGAGCGATCGAATTGTCGCGCTCTCGAACGGACCGGCTGCGCGAATCGGCCGGATTTGGGAGATTGATACTTTGCGACCGCGGGACCGGCTCAAACTGGCGACCCACGCCGGCAGTCTGCAGTATAGAAAGGAAATTCTCGAGTATCTTTATCAACGAGAATGCGTGCCTCAGGGAATGGTAGAGCTATAACAGCCGAGATCGTGGCGGCTGGAGCGCGAGAGCGGGCTGCGCCCCGCGGCTTCAGGCACCGAAGGCACGGAAATCGCCTTCAGGCATCTTGAAAGCCGCCGTAGAAGGCTGTTTGATCGGGCGGGGGCGGTCACCCACCGTCGGATTTTCGTCGTTGGCGTCTTCCGGATTGGCACGCAGGAGCGAATGTTCGACTGGAACGACCTGAAATTCTTCCTTGAACTCGCCCGGCAGGGGCGGTTGATGCCGGCCGCGCGGCGCCTCAAAGTTGACCACACGACGGTCAGCCGGCGCATTTCAGAGCTTGAGCGAGATCTTGGTATCAAGATTTTCGACCGCAAGCCGAACGGGTTCGTGCTGACGGAGGACGGGCACAAGCTCTACCAAGAGGCCGAGAAAATTGAGGGCGCGGCCCTGGTGATATCGGAAGATTTCCGCGCCACGCCCGCCGAGCCCGCGGGTCGCGTCCGGCTGACGAGCATGGAGGGTATTGCCGCCTTCTACCTTGCAGAAAAATTGGTCCAATTCAATGATAAGCACCCGGGCGTTGTCGTGGAGCTTGTGACCGAAAGGCATCTGATCAATCTGACCAAACGCGCGGCGGATGTGTGCATCAGCTTCGTTCCCCTCGTGGGCCCCAAACTTTCGGTCAAAAAAGCTGGCGAGATCAAGCTTGGGCTGTTCGCGTCGTCCAGGTACATCGTGGAACGGGGGACGCCGGGCACCATGGAAGAATTGAAGCGTCACGATTTCATTGATTATGTCGACGATCTCGTGGCTATCCAGCCGGTGCAGTGGCTGCACGACGTCCTGGTGCCGGAGAGCGTCGTCTTTCGATCGACCAGCATGGCAGCCCAGCAGAATGCGATTGCTGTCGGGCGTGGCATAGGCCTTCTGCCCTTCTTCTCGGCAAAAAAGGATCCTCGCCTTGTATGGCTCAACGACTTCGAGTGATCGAATACGCGCAAGTGTATCTGCGGAGTTTCTTACGGTCGACGTCCTCCCGTGATGTACTAGAATGCCGGCGCGAGGGAGCGCTGCGATGGCTGACGACTTTACGTACAAGGTACGCGGCTTCTTCGGCCGAATTCCCTCTGAACCGCATCTGCTGACCGACCGCATCACGCCAGTCGAAGGCTGCATCGTGTTGTGCCATCTCGGTGTTCTCGATGTCACTCATGGGGATGATTGGACGCTGGAAATCGCCGGCCTGGTCGAGACGCCCGCGAGCTTCTCCGTCGGTCAGCTCAAGTCGCTTCCAAAGACCGAGGTGGTCTCGGTGCATCAATGTGCAGGCAGCCCGCTGGCGCCCGACAAGCCCACGCAGCGGGTCTGCAACGTGCGCTGGGCGGGCGTTCGTCTGGATCATGTGCTAGGATCAGCGGGCGTGGCGAGGAGCGCAAATTTCGTTTGGTCACAGGGGGCGGACTCCGGCGACTTCGGAGGCATCGCGTGCGGACATTACATCAAGGATCTGCCGCTCTCCCGGATATCCGACGACGTCTTGCTCGCCTACGAGATGAACGGAGCGCCGCTGCTTCCTGAGCACGGGTATCCGTTGCGGTTGGTGGTCCCGGGCTTCTACGGCACGAACAGCGTCAAATGGCTCCGCAAGCTCGAATTGCGCTCGGAGCGGGCTCCGGGCGTCTTCACCACCACATGGTACAACGACCTCGCGCCGAACGGCTCGACCCAGCCGGTGTGGGCGATCGCCCCCCAATCGGTCATCGTGGCGCCAGAGCCGAATTGTCAGCTCAGGCGTGACGAGGTTTTGCAGGTCTGGGGATGGGCCTGGGGTGACGACGGAATTGCGGCGGTCGAACTGAGCGCCGATGAAGGGCGGAGCTGGCAGGGATGCCGCTTGGAGAAGATGTCAGGACGATCCTGGACCAAGTTCACCTGTGATTGGATAGTAAAAGAGGGATGCTGCGGTCTCCTGTCTCGGGCGATCTCGCGATCGGGCGAGAATCAGCCGGCCGGCGGCCGACGCAACGCGATCTATCGCCCGCCGGTCCTGGTCGTCTGAAGACGCGCAACCGCTCGTGCAGATTTTCCGCATTCGCCACCCGCCGGCGAAAGACTAACCTGTGGTGCCAGAAACCGAGAGGATCGTCTCAAATGCCGTCGAATTTGCCGCGCTTCAAAGCTGCCGCGTGCCACACATCTTCAGTTTTCCTCGACGCGGCCAAAAGTGCAGACAAGGCCTGCGACCTCGTTGCCGAGGCGGCACGCGACGGTGCCTCGCTGGTTGCTTTCCCGGAATCGTTCATTCCCGGCTTTCCCGTGTGGGCGGCGCTGCAGGCGCCGATCATGTCTCATGATTTCTTCAGAGCGTTGTCGGCCCAGGCATTGCGGCTCGACAGCGCGGAATTGACAAAGGTCAGGATGGCGGCCAAGCGCCACAACGTCGTGGTCTCTATCGGTTTTACGGAAGGGACGGTTGCCAGCCTTGGCTGTATCTGGAACTCCAATCTTTTGATCGGCCAAGATGGATCGATCCTGAATCATCATCGCAAGCTCGTTCCGACCTTTTACGAGAAGCTGATCTGGGCTGCCGGAGATGCGCGTGGGTTGCGCGTCGCGCAGACCTCCATCGGCCGCATTGGCATGCTGATTTGTGGTGAGAATACGAATCCACTTGCCCGCTATTCATTGATGGCGCAGGGCGAGCAAGTTCATATTTCGACCTACCCGCCGATCTGGCCGACGCGTCCCTCCAAGGAGAAGGGGGGCTATGACCTACGCAGGGCCATCGAGATCCGGGCTGGAGCTCATTCGTTTGAAGCCAAATGCTTCAACATCGTTTCGTCCGCCTGCATGGACGTAGGTATGAAGGACGCGCTCGGACAGGCTAACCCCGCCATGCTGGATCTGATCGAGGGCACACCGCATGCTGTATCGATGATCCTCGATCCAACAGGGCAGATTATCAGCGAGGTCCTCTCAGACAGCGAAGGCATCGCATATGCCGATATTGACGTCGCGCAATGCGTCGAACCGAAGCAATTTCACGATGTCGTAGGCTACTATAATCGTTTCGATGTGTTTTCGCTGACGATTGACCGTTCGCAGCGCGAGCCGGCCGTTTTTATCGACATGGAGACAGGCGAGGGGGACGAACGGCCGGTCCAGTCCTCGCAGCAGGAGACGGTCAGACCCAGAGTGGCCGAGCTTGAGCGGGCAGTTGCGGACTGAGTGATCCATCAAGGGGGCCGAGATGAAGCGCGTTCTCAGCGAGCTGTTGGAGCAGTGACCGACAGAACTCGTGCGTTCCGCCGTCGGGTCCCTTTGAAGGTCGGCGCGCGAAGGATGTGATCATTTCGGGCGGTTACAACGTTCATCCGAAGGAGTTCGAATTCGAGATCGACCGCATTCCAGATGTGCTCGAAAGCGCCGTCGTCGGAGTGCCACATCCTGATTTCGGCGAGCGAGTTGTCGCGGCCGCCGTCCCGACGGCAGGAGGCGCTGCAGCGGAAAGGGATGGCGTGGCGGGTGCTGAAGGACGGCTGGTTCCCTACAACCTGCCGACAACGATTTCTGCGTGAGCGAGCTGCCCGGAATACGATCGGAGAGGTTCAGAAGAACGTGTTGCGCGAGTTCAGAGGGAAAAATGGCGGCCAGTCATTCTGCTCGTCTGGATCGTTGCAAAAACCGCAATGGTAAATTGAAGGAACATTCGATTATCGTCCGAATGGGAAATGATAAGTACCGAGACATCGTTTGAATAGCGAAAGCGAGTTGGGAATGTCAGCTACGATCAAGCTCTATGGCGGCAAATTGTCGGGACACAGCCACCGGGTCGAGCTCTTGCTCGGCCTTCTCTCGCTTCCCTACGAGTTGATCCCGACGCCCCCTGCCGAGCGAAAGACGCCGGCCTATCTCGCGATGAACCCGTTCGGGCAGATACCTGTCATCGACGATGATGGCACCGTCGTTGCCGATTCCAACGCAATCCTGATCTATCTCGCCAGGCGCTACGACACTACCGAGACGTGGCTTCCGGAAGATCCCGTTGGTGCGGCTGCCGTGCAACGTTGGCTGTCCGTGGCAGCCGGACAGCTCGCATATGGACCAGCGACAGCTCGGCTGGGCAAGGTGTTCAACTTGCCCGTCGATGGCCGGCAAGCGGCCGAGATCGCCAGCAGTCTGTTCAGCGTGATGAATGGTCATCTTGCGAAGCACGAATTTCTCGCGGCAACCCATCCCACCGTGGCTGATCTCGCTTGCTACAGCTACACACGGGCCGCTCCGGAGGGAGGCATTGAACTGTCCTCCTACCCGAACATTGTCGCCTGGCTGGGGCGGCTGGAAGCACTTCCGAATTTTCAGCGGATGCTAAGCGCGCCTGCGAGCTGATCGGCAAATCTTCTTCGAGGTGCGGTCATGACCAGCCTTTCCGAACGGAGCTCGTCTCCTTTTCACCAGGGTGAGATCGACGTGCAGCGACGCGTCGGCGTGGCCGACAGAATGAGCGAGCGCGGGAAAACCTCCATCCGCACATGGATGCCCGATCAGCACCGTGAATTCTTCGCAGGACTCGAATACCTCCTTGTCGGCTCGTCGGACCGAGCGGGCTGGCCGATCCCTTCGGTCCTGTTTGGCCCGCGCGGATTCGTCTCTTCACCGGATCCAGGACGGCTGCGCATCGAAGCGTTACCGAAAACCTTCGACCTGCTCGGAACGAATCTTTCCGTGGGCGCCAGCTTGGGAGTGCTGGGCATAGACCTGACCAATCGTCGGCGAAACCGCATGAACGGAACGCTGATCACCCTCGACCAGACAAGTTTCGAGGTGGCGGTCGTGCAGAGCTTTGGCAATTGCCCTCAATACATCCACACGCGCCATATCAGCGCGGCACCATCCGCTGCGCCGGAGCAACTCGGTCCCGGCGAGGTCGAGGCGTTCGCCGTCTTGGACGATGCGGCACGAGAGCTGATCCGCCAGTCGGCGACCTTCTTCGTCGCCTCATGTGCGGCTTCAGATGACGGATCATCGTTCGATTGCGATATTTCTCACCGCGGCGGTAAGCCAGGCTTCATTCACGTGGCGGATAACCAGATCACCGTTCCGGACTTTGCGGGTAACTCCTTTTTCAACACGCTTGGGAATTTTATGTCCAATCCCAGGGCGGGACTGCTTTTTGTCGACTTTGTCGTCGGCGATGTCCTAATTCTGCACGGGACGATCGAGTTGCTCTGGAATGATCCGCCGATTCAGGGCTTCAAGGGCGCCGAGCGCGCCTGGCGGCTTCATGTCACGGCCGGCCGGAGAGTGCGTGCTGCGGCGATCCCTCTCATCGGAGAGGTGGTCGAATATTCTCCGAGGGCGCTCACCACGGGAGCTTGGCCAAGAGGTGAGCGTTCCCAGTGACCCAATGGAGCTGATGAGAGCGAGCATGACAGTCTCGAGCGGCCGATGGAGATCGACAGGGCCAATCTGATCCCGGCCCGACGATTCTAGGGCGATATTCACGGATTGATCGGCCGAACTCACCTCTCTGGCGCGACTGCCAGAGTTCACCATTTGGGGGCCGGGCCAACTGGCGGGTTGGGAGGGCCGTGGAGCTGCCACGGCCTTCCATTCGGAGAAGATCAGGACATCGTCGGCATCACGAACTCGGCGCCGGCCCGGATGCCGGTCGGCCAACGGGTCGTGATCGTTTTCAGCTTGGTATAAAAGCGAACGCCCTCGGGGCCATGCATGTGATGGTCGCCGAACAGAGAGGCTTTCCATCCACCGAACGAATGGAATGCCATCGGCACCGGGATCGGTACGTTGATGCCCACCATGCCGACCTGGATCTGATGCGCAAACTCACGCGCCGCATCGCCATCCCTGGTAAAGATTGCGGTGCCGTTGCCGAACTCGTGCTGGTTGATCATGTCGGCCGCGTCGTCATAAGACTTGGCCCGGGCCACCACGAGCACCGGTCCGAATATCTCTTCGCGATAGATCTTCATGTCCGTGGTCGCGCGATCAAACAGGCTGCCGCCGATGAAGTAGCCCTTCTCGTAGCCCTGGCGATGGAAATCGCGCCCGTCCACAATCAGCTTCGCGCCTTCGTCAACGCCGGCGTCAATATAGCCTCGGACTTTGTCGAGGTGCTGCTTCGTCACCAGCGGGCCCATCTCGGCCTCGGGGTCGGTACCGGGACCAATGTTAAGCGCGCGGACCTTGGGCGCCAGCTTTTCGATCAGACGATCGGCGGTGCTGTCTCCGATCGGAACGGCTACCGAGATTGCCATGCAGCGCTCGCCGGCGGAACCATAAGCCGCGCCCATGAGAGCGTCGACGGCCTGGTCCATGTCGGCGTCAGGCATCACGATCATGTGGTTCTTGGCGCCGCCCAGCGCCTGGCAGCGCTTGCCGTGGCTGGTCGCCGTCTCATAGATGTATCGCGCAATCGGCGTCGAGCCGACGAAGCTGACCGCCACGATATCGGGATCCGTTAGGATGGCATCCACCGCTTCCTTGTCGCCATGCACGACGTTGAACACGCCGTCGGGCAGCCCGGCCTCCTTCAGCCACTGCGCAAGCACGAGCGAGGCCGAGGGATCGCGCTCTGATGGCTTGAGGATAAACGTATTGCCGCAGGTCAGCGCAACCGGGAACATCCACATCGGGACCATTGCCGGGAAATTGAATGGCGTGATGCCAGCGACCACCCCGAGCGGTTGACGCAGCGAGTGGCTGTCGACACGGGTCCCGACATTCTCGGTGATCTCTCCCTTGAGCAGTTGCGGCGCGCCGGTCGCGAACTCCACCACCTCCATGCCGCGTTGGATCTCGCCCCTCGCGTCCGAAAGCACCTTGCCGTGTTCGGCGGTGATCACTTGGGCAAGTTCATCGATTCGATCCTCCATGATCCGCAGGAAACGGTTGAGAATACGAGCACGGCGCAGTGGCGGTGTGTTCGCCCAGCCCGGGAAGGCCTTGCGGGCGGCTGCAGCGGCCGACCGCACGTCTTGCGTCGTGGCAAGTCCGAGCGTTGCCGATTGCTCGCCGGTCGCGGGATTGTAAACCGGCGCGGTGCGAGGGCCCCGGCTCGGCACCAGCTCGCCATTGATGAAGTTCAGAATAGTCACGGGCATTGGCTGCTCTCCCTAACATGATGCTTGATCGAGCCAGATATGCAGCGCATAAAAATGCGGCATCAACGGCCGAATTCGCGGCCCCGTTGTGCAGAAAGTGTAGTCAATGGATTGGGAGCGCGTTCGGATATTCCTAGAAGTGGCGCGTGCCGGCCAGATTCTGAAGGCCTCGAAAAGCCTACGGCTGAACCATGCAACGGTCGCCCGGCAACTGACCGCGCTGGAGAGTAGCTTGAATGCAAAACTGCTCGAACGACACACTACAGGGTGCGCGCTGACGGCGGCGGGCGAGGCGCTCGTCGCGGCTGCCGAGCGCGCAGAGAGCGAATTCCTCAAAGTGGGATCGAGCATTGGAGGCGCCGCCGAGGCCCTCACCGGAACCGTGCGCGTAGGGGCACCGGACGGGCTTGGCAACTACTTCCTGGCCGATCGGCTGGGCGCGCTGGCCGCGAAGCACCCGGGCCTTGTCATTCAACTCGTGCCGCTTCCGCGCACATTCTCCCTGTCAAGGCGCGAGGCCGACGTTGCGATCACGCTGGACCGGCCCAAGCAGGGTAAGCTGATCCTGTCCAAACTCACCGACTACACGCTCAGTGTCTATGCTGCTGATGCTTATCTCGCGCGCGAGGGTCCCATCAAGACGCAGGCCGATCTTGCCGGCCGCCTGTTCGTCACCCAGGTCGAGGATTTCGTCTACAGCAGGGCATTGGACTATGCCTCAGTGCTCGGCCGGCTCATGTCGCGACGCTATGAATGCGGTAGCGTCGTCGCGCAGATGGAGGCCGTTCGTGGTGGACACGGCGTCGGAATCCTTCATGATTACGTGGCCCAGCGCTATCCCGAATTGCAGCGTCTGCTTCCCGACATTCGTTTCGTGCGGAATTACTGGCTGACGTCGCATCCCGATACGCACGAAACGCGGCGGGTTGCAGAAGTGCATCGCTTTATCGTGGCATCAGTCAAGGCTGCGAGGTCGTCTTTCGAGGCTGCTTGAGCGCCACTGCCGGTTGCTCGGGCGGGGCTGTTTGGTTCGTTCCCGATCCGGCGCATTCCATGAACGCCCGCAGAGCGGAGGACACGAATGCGTCCTTGCGGTGAACGAAAACCGTGGTGGCCCTGCCGGTCCCCTTCGGCAGCGAATGCAGGCGGATCAAGCCCTGTCGTTCGGCAGAATCAGCGACGACGCGCGGCACCAATGACAGCCCGACCGAAGCCGCCACACAACCGATGATTCCGTCGAGCGTTCCCATTTCCATCCAGCGCAGGTCGACGAAACCACGATGCGCAAGATGTTCCGACAGGCGCTGTCGGTAGGAGCAGCCGGCACGAAACACGATCACCTTCCGGCCGCTTCCCGAAGCCAGGAATTTGCCGAGGGGTTGGGGGGACGTCACCATCGGCGGCGTGATCAGCACCAGCTCCTCCTCCACGATCGGTGTGCACGTCAGTTCCCCATGCGTGACCGGTGCAGAGACAAAAGCTCCGTCAAGCTTCCGAGACAATACGCAGTCGACCAGCGCTGCGGTCGGGCCCGTCTCGATTTGGACGTCAACATCGGGATAAGCGATGCCGTAATGGGTGAGCAACGGTGGTAGGCGTAACGCCGCCGTCGTCTCCATCGACCCAATACGCAGCTCGCCCCCCGGCCACGCCTCGTCCTTCACTGCGCAATGCGCCTCGGCCAACAGATTGCTGATGCGCTTGGCGTAAGGAAGCAGCCTGTTGCTGCTGATCGGAAGCCTCGAGACGACCACCGCGTTGCGATTGTCTCCGCTTCTGCCAAGGTTTGCCAACGCCTGTCCCCACGTCCAGCTCACGATCACGACCGGAAACACCACACGCTTCAAGCGGGCTTTAAATTCCATTACACGTCAAGAGCTGCTTACGAATGAACAGCAGCGGTGGACCAGTCAGGTCGGTGTCCCAGAAGCGCAGCGCAACCCAGGTGGCTGAGCCGACGGCATCTCCGGCGAAGTCGTCAGCATCCTGCCTCGATCAAGAAGGTCGTGAGCAACGTCGGCAACTATGTGACGCCGGCAGCCCGCGGCGATTGACGAGCAAAGTGCCGCGGCGAACGAGCTATCGACCAGCGCGCAGCGGCGTCGCTGCTGGGTTGGCGAGAGCGCCCTATCTCAGCTCCCTATTGATCGCGCCGGTTTCGGGAGACATGCGAGCGCAGGCTTGGTCAGGAGGCACAATTGCTCAAGACGCTTGATCTCGCGCGCCCAAGTCGATCACGTTTCGAGTGACGCGCTTTGACAGTCACACCACAGAGGCACGCGAGGCCACTAAAGCTCATGCTGGCGATGCTGGGGCGGAGAGCGCTGCCCGCGCAACAAGGGTGCCCGGCAAGCCGCGGGGCTATGTCCCTTGCCGATCGGCCCGAGAATTCTTCTACCCTATCGAGGGACACGCGATGATCCCCATCGCCAACACCATGCGCGCGCCCCGAACGACGGTGCTCCAAGAGACATACCAGATTTGCAATCACTCGCCTCGGCGTGACTTTGGGATCGCGCTCCGAAACTGCGACAAGCAGGCTGCACGCGCACAAATCCTGCAAGCTCGAAGACAACGAGGCTGTCGTAGAAGAGTATGCCAGCGCGCGGTAGCAGATTGAAATACGCAACTATTGCGTTTGATGTCCCGTCGCTTGATTCTCTCGCGATCGAAGGCCGCCGGTGTCGGCCGTGGAGTTGTCATGACAGCGGCTTTGGTCATCGCGCGAGTTGCACGCATTGTAAGGCTCACCAGCAGAGGTTCGGGCAAGTACAATACGCGATGTCCCCCGGCCACCCGTCGCTCGATCGAATTCGTCAGAGGTCCAGCTGGCTCGCGCTTGGGCGAGTGTTCGGGCTCTTTGAGCTCGCGAGTTGCTTCACCTCATCCGCTAATCTCGACCGGCGGCCTCGCCGCGTCCTCAGATGCCGCACGTTCTCTGCGCGGGAGCGCAAGAAGCAGCCAGATAGCTTAGCCGAGCCAACACACCCCTTGAACTGCGCATGCCATCCCGCGCCTGGAGAATTCATGTCTTCTGCAATCCGAACGCTTCATCTTGGGCTTAATCTTCACGGCGCGGGCGGACACGCCGCAGCATGGCGTTGGCCGAGCACCAATCCGAGCGCTTTCTTTGACATCGAGCATTATCTTCGCGCAGCGAAGGTGGCCGAGCGCGGCTTGTTCGACGCGGTGTTTCTTGCAGATACCCCGGCAATATCTTGGGATATTACCCGCCGACCGCCACTCAACGGGCTTGAACCTACGCTTGTTCTCACCGTAATCGCACGTGAGACGAAGCACATCGGACTGATTGCAACCGCATCGACGACGTACAATGAGCCGTACAACCTGGCGCGTCGTTTCCAATCACTTGATGTCATTAGCGGCGGCCGCGCCGCCTGGAATGCTGTCACGACCTCCAGCCCCGCGACGGTCGGCAATTTCGGTGGGCGCGAGCTCGGTCGCGAGGAGCGCTACAAGCGCGCCGAAGACTTCGTCGAAACCGTCCGAGGGCTATGGCTGAGCTGGGGAGATGGAACAATCGTCGGGGATCAGACCTCTGGAATCTACGCCAATCCCCAGTTTCGACTGCTCGACCCCAACACCAATATCTTTAGCGTCCGCGGTCCGCTCACGCACCCCGGTTCGCCACAAGTGCACCCGATCATCGTTCAAGCGGGAGGCTCGGACGACGGATTGCGGTTCGCTGCGCGCAGCGCCGATCTGGTGTTCGCTGCTGCGGGCGACCTGGAGACAGCGCTGCGCGAGGCCGGACGCCTGCGTGCGCTGTCGCATCAACTCGGCCGGCGGACGGCGCCGATCATACTGCCGGGCCTGGTCACCTTCGTTGGCGGCACGGAAGAGGAGGCGTATCGCCGCAAGAGAGCGATCGACGAATTACTCGATCTGCCCGGCGCGCTTGCCGCTTTGGCGCGAGGCATCAATGTGGCGCCCGAAAAGCTCAGCCTTGACAAACCCATTCCGGAGGAACTGCTGCCCGATCCAAATGATGTCCGATTTTCGGTCGGTCATCACCGCACCATCGAAAGCTTGGCACGCCAGGGCCGGACAGTTAGGGAGATCATAAGCAGCGTTCAAGGTTTCGGCCATCGCGTGATCGCGGGCGCACCGGAACAGATCGCCGATTCGATCGAGGCATGGTACCGCGCCGGCGCAGTTGATGGCTTCAACATCATCCCAGATGTGTTGGAGGATGGTGCGCCCGCCTTCATCGATCATGTCGTTCCAATACTGCAGCGCCGCGGACTGTTTCGCACCGAGTATCGGGAAGAAACCTTGCGTGACCGTTTCGGCCTTGCGCTCCCAGGGGGCGTTCCGTCGCAAGAGCGGGCGACCGCCTGATCGCCCGTCTGCCTCGCGGTTTCACTATCAATAGCTTGGAGTTCGATATGTCTCTGTCCGACACACAATCATCTGCGTTTCTCGCGGGCCGGCCACACGCTTACAGAAAGCAAAAGGCAGCAG
Source organism: Bradyrhizobium sp. 35 (assembly GCF_023073215.1). Lineage (NCBI taxonomy): Bacteria > Pseudomonadati > Pseudomonadota > Alphaproteobacteria > Hyphomicrobiales > Nitrobacteraceae > Bradyrhizobium > Bradyrhizobium sp. 35. The sequence continues at coordinate 5,844 of NZ_JADPJC010000087.1, read as the reverse complement.
CCATTGCAATCGCGCTCTCCACGCTGTCGCAGATCGCCTATGCGCCCAGCACTTTTGCTCAGGACGGTTCGAGCGATAGTACGAGGCGCGGTGGCATTATTCGATATGGCCACTTTCAGGAGCCGCCTTGCTTGTTCGGAGGATGGGTCCAGCAATGGTATCTACAGCGGCAATATAGCGACAATCTAGTCGCCCGGACCAAGGACGGGGAGATTGTGCCATGGCTGGCCACATCATGGACCATCTCCGACGACAAGAAAGTGTACACGTTTGAGATCAAGCCGAACGTGAAATTCACCGACGGGACACCGCTCGATGCACAGGCAGTTGCCGACAACATCAATGGCTGGCTCAGCACCAATCCGGACCTCCGCAATCCGACGGCCGCTCCTTACCTCAGCGACAACTTTGAATCGGCAGCGGCAATCGCGCCCGCGACACTTCGACTAACGCTAAAGGCGCCGTTCCAGCCGTTGCTCAATGTTCTGGCCCAGTCGTCCCAGGGCATTCTGTCGCCAACGGCGCTCAAGCGTGGACTTGCGGTGAACTGCGAGAACCCGGTCGGATCGGGTCCATTCATCGTCCAAAAGTGGAATCGGGGAAAAGAGGTTATATTCCGCCGCAATCCCGACTACAACTCCGCGCCGGCAACAGCCAAGCACCAGGGACCGGCTTACGTTGACGGGATCCAGTGGAAGTTCTTCCCCGATCAGACCGTTCGGTATGGCTCTCTGCTAACCGGGGAATCTGATGCAGCTTACGACGTTCCAGCCGTCGCTTGGAAAGATGCCAACTCGCGCTTCACTGTCTTGCGGCACATGACGGGTGGCACGCCCCTGCGCTTGGCGTTGTATACGGCTCGCTCGCCTTTTGACGATCTGCTCGTTCGCCAGGCGTTTGCCTATGCCGCCGACCGAAAAGCCGCGGTCGAGTCCTCGTTCCTGGGCTCCTTGCCGTTTGAAGGCAATGGCGCGCTAAGCCAAAGCTCGCCCGAATATATCAGCGAGCTTGCCCCGTCATACAGGTATGACGTCGGCAAAGCCAATCAGCTCCTGGATCAGGCAGGTTGGACCGAGCGTGACAGCAGGGGCGTTCGCCTCAAGCATGGCAAGCCGCTCGTCGTACGCATCTCCTATTCGAGTTCGTTCTTGAAGCCCGACGGTGAGCAGGCCGTGCAGGTGATCCAACAGCAGGCAAAGGCTGCCGGCTTCGACGTGCGGCTTCAGCCAACGAACCAGGCCGATTTCTTCGCCGGGAAAAATCTCGGTCCGAACGATTACGAGGTCGTCCTTCTCTACTGGGTTGCTCCCGGCGCTGAAATCTTCCGCATCTCCTGGAAGCCTGACCTTAATGGTGAGCTGAATCGCTTCAATCCCTCACGCTACCAGGACCGGGCACTGTGGGACATTATTCAGAAGGCCGAAAAACACTTCGACAATGCTGAGCGAACCGCGCTCTATCAGGAAGCAGAGCGCAAGATCGTCGCTGACGCTCCTGTCGTGGGGTTCGCAGTCCTTGACGTCACTCTAGCTGTGCAAGCACATCTAAAGGACATTTGGCTCGACCGCGGCTCCGTCGGCGAGCCGGTCTTCTATGATAGCTATTTCGACAAGAAATCCGCCCCGTGAAAGCCGCAGCCCGCAGACGGGCCGTGTGGTTCGCACATCGCATCCTGTCCGCCGCAGCGACCGTATGGGCTGCGGCAACATTCACCTTCCTTGTCCAATGTCTGCTGCCAGGTGACCGCGCCCAGATCATGCTCAACGTCGTCAGCGGCAATGTAGGGGCGGCCCCTCGACAAGAGCTTGCGGCAATCAACGCAAAATATGGCTTCGACCAGCCGATTTTCTTGCAATACGCGAAATACATCTCGGGAATTTTGCAGGGGGACCTTGGCCAATCCTACCACCAGCACCGGCCAGTGACAGCCATCATTGCCGAACAGATTGGGCCAACCGTCCTCCTTGCGGTCGCTGCGCTCGTAACCGCGTGGGTGATCACTATTTTGACCACAGTTTTTGCAGCCGGGAGAGATAATTTCTGGGCGAAGCTGCTGAGCGGGATGCAGGTTCTGTTGGCGACCGTGCCGCCTTACTGGCTAGCTACCATCCTGCTCGTCGTCTTTGCCGTACAGCTTCGCATCTTCCCTGTGGTGGGAGGCAATTCGGCGATCGGCCTCATTCTTCCGACCCTGGCGCTGGCGTTGGAACTGTCTGGGCTCTTCGGGCAAGTCGTTACGAGTGAGTTCACGCGTTTGCTCGAGTTGCCCTTTGTAACTTCGGCGCGAACGCGAGGCATGGGCGATCTCGGCGTGCGGTTTCGTCATGTCCTGCGCCATGCAGCTTTGCCAGCAATCACCTTGTCAGGCTGGGCGTTCGGTAAGCTTCTGTCCGGTGCCGTTTTAATTGAGGCCGTCTTTGCCCGACAGGGACTTGGCGGCGTCCTGGTCGCCGCTACATCCACGCGCGACGTTCCCGTCGTCTCCGGCGTCATTCTGGTCTCCGCTGGCCTGTTTGTCATTGTTAGCGTGACCGTCGATTTCGCCTACAGTATCGTTGACCCAAGGATCAAATTGGCATGACTTGCTCTGCCGCGCTACCAGACGTCCTCAAATCTCACTATTGGAAGGAAGCACTTTCAACGGCACAGGCAATTCCTTTGCGGGTTTGCTTGGCCATAACCATCGTTACGTTCTTCTTAACAGCGGCGGCCGCGCCCTGGCTGCTACAGACCCATGATCCGCTGGCGATTGACCTGACGTCCTCACTACAGGCCCCGTCGCCCAGCCACTGGCTGGGGACTGATCAGTCCGGTCGCGATTTATACTCCCGCATTGTTGAAGGGGCAGGGCAGTCCCTGACCATTGGTCTTGGCGCGACCGCGTTGAGCGTGTCAATTGCACTCGTTCTAGGGTTCACCGCCGGTCTTTGCGGCGGAGCTATCGATCATGTTCTCAGCCGTTTGCTCGACGCACTCTTCGCGCTACCGGTGCTTTTCCTTGCGCTTCTGTTCGTGGCCGTTTTCGGCACGACTGTGCTGACGTTGGTCATCGCGGTCGGGATCGGAACGGCCCCGGGTTATGCCCGGATGATCAGGGGGCAGGTCCTGTCTGTTAAGGGCGCAGGATATGTGGAGGCAGCCAAGGCGCTTGGACACCCTTATTGGCGTATCGTGCGAAGGCACATCCTCCCCAATGCCATGAACCCGATGACCGCGATGATCACGCTTGGCGTCGGCCAGGCCATCATCTGGGCATCGGGGGTTGCGTTTCTGGGGCTCGGTGTTCCCCCTCCCGCCCCTGAATGGGGGGCGCTCCTGAATGCTGGCCGCAACTACGTGATCTATGCGTGGTGGCTCGAGATCATGCCGGGTCTGGCAGTGGTGATCTTTGCTCTCAGCGTGACGGTGATCGGACGTTATCTGCAGAACCGCCGCGAAGGAAAGGGCTGACATGTTGCATGTTCTTTCTCCCCAGCCTCCTCAGCCAAGTCTTCTCAACGTAGATTCGCTGCGCGTGTCATTCGGACGCGACAATCCAAACGGCACGACCGTGCGTGGCGTGTCGTTCTCGCTTCGACCGGGGCGTTGCCTCGCGATCGTCGGCGAATCCGGCTCGGGCAAGAGCGTAACCGCGCGCGCTCTCGTCGGACTTGCCGGTCATGGCGCGCATGTTCATGCGCACGAGATGAACTTCACAGGGACAGACCTGACTGACCTCAATGAACGTTCATGGCGGCTCATCCGGGGCAAGAAGATCGGATTCGTGCTGCAGGACGCCCTTCTCTCGCTCGATCCACTCCGTCAGGTCGGCAGAGAAATCGGCGAGGGCCTCCTTCTCCATCGTGCTGTCCACTCCCGTGAGGAACTCAAACGCCGCGTGGTTGAGCTGCTCGAACTCGTTGGGGTTCCTGAGCCTGAGATCAAAGCCCGGCAGCTGCCGCATCAATTGTCCGGTGGCCAACGCCAGCGAGCCCTCATTGCGTCGGCGCTCGCACTCGATCCAGACCTCTTGATCGCCGATGAACCAACCACCGCACTCGACGTGACCGTGCAGGCGCAGGTGCTGGCGCTGCTGGAGGAAACCAAGGCACGGGGCAAGGCTCTGATCCTGATCAGCCATGACCTGGCGGTGGTCTCGCGCATGGCGGATGATGTTTTGGTCATGCGCGAAGGCGAGGTCGTCGAGCGTGGACCAGCTGCGCAGATCTTCGGCAACCCGCAACACGATTACACCTCGCAGCTCCTGAACGCGGTACCCTCGGGACGTCCCCGCGGCTCCCGTTTGTCGTCCACGGCGATTGCACGGCGACCCAAGTCTCTGAGCCCGCTGCAACAACAACCCTCGCCTAAATCCACTGCAATCATCCTCAGTGCGACCAATCTTGTGAAGCGATTCAACGGCCCTGATGGCGTCCCGCGGACGGTGGTTGACGGTGTGTCCTTCGAGCTTCGGTCAGGCGAAACGCTGGGCCTTGTGGGGGAATCAGGATCAGGTAAATCCACCACAGCCCGCCTGGCGATGGCTCTGGATACTCCCGACGAGGGAGCCGTCCTGTTCCAGGGAGAGGCGTGGAGCGAAATCGCCGAACGCAAGCGTAGGGCGCGACGCCGCTCGATCTCCGTGATCTATCAAGATCCGCTCAGCTCCTTTGATCCACGCTGGACCGTCGGCCGCATCATATCTGACAGCCTCCTTGATTTGAACACCGGGTCGGAGCGTCGCCTGCGCATTATTGAGCTGCTCGAGTCGGTGGGCCTATCGCCAGCATTCCTGGATCGACGGCCACTGGAGCTCTCGGGCGGCCAGCGCCAACGCGTCGCGATCGCGCGTGCGATCGCGCCAAAGCCAGCCGTGATCGTCTGCGATGAACCGGTTTCCGCTCTGGATGTCTCGATCCAGGCGCAGGTGCTCGATCTACTCGGGGATCTTAAGGCGCAGCTCGGTATGAGCTATCTCTTCATCTCGCACGATCTCGGCGTGATTCGCCATCTCAGCGACCGGGTCATGGTCATGCGCCATGGACGCGTCGTCGAGAGTGGCGATACGGATGAGGTTTTCCTCAATCCACGGGCCGACTATACCAAGCGTCTGATTGCTGCGGTACCTCGCCTCGTCCGACCAGTCGCAACCGATCGCTCCTCGAGCCTCGTCAGCGGAGAGGTCGCATGAATGCGCCAGTACTTTCGGTTAGGTTTAGCGTGGATTGGGGACCAATTGACTGCCGCCGAGACCGATGTCCCGCCAATCCCATCGGGGCTGCTGATACCTCTTGCCCGCAAACGGATCGGAGGATCCGTCTCAACCAATAGACGAGACCCCTCCTGATATGGTTGAGCCGGCTCATTGAAGGCGAGTATGCGCGCGGTCCAAGCCGCACAAGCTTCTCTAGAGTCTATGTTGCTTGCTGATTGCCATGCTGAGCTGCTGCCGGTTTGATGGACACCGGGTTAAGCTAATCCCACCTTGCGCTCGAACTCAACAGGGCTGAGGTAACCGATCGTCGAGTGACGTCGGGTCGTGTTGTACAACGACGTTTGAGAACGCCCACAGGACCGTTCTTCGCGAGGTTCTTTATCGGCATCATCCTTGGTTTGGGCGCCGAGTTTGCGTTCATGGGGCCATCGACAAGGCCGACGATGTCGTTTTTCGCTGCACCCTGGACGGATCGCAAGCAGACCGTTGGCTGGAAGTTCCCGCATGGATGTTCGACCGGACGGCATGCCATGACGCCGGGTTTCTGACAACTCAGCCGCTTGTTAGGATCGATGCACTTGCGGCGCTTTCTGCGCTTCTCGATGTAGCGTTGAAGGATCGAACGCCATCAGCTGCCCCGCTTTCTGGCG
>NZ_JADPJC010000132.1:0-30876 GCF_023073215.1 Bradyrhizobium sp. 35 | reverse complement strand
TGGGGGCCTCAAGCCCCCAATCCCTGCAATCTCAAATGCCGCCGCAACCGGAAAACTGACTCCTGCTCAATCGCTTAGAGCCTTGTTCACGGACGACTCCATAACGACAGTTCTCAACAACACGCCTCATTCGGCAAGGCGGCCTTGACCGGCTTTCAACGAGCCACAAATTCTCGCCCGACCGTGACGTCCAGCGCGATCTCGGTGGGCGTGACAGCCCGCGCCACATGACGGTATTGCCGGGCGGCGGATCGCTGGCGCGGGCGAGATAACCGCCGAGCCGGGCGATCTTGATAAGATAGTGCGAGAGCGCTTTCTGTCTTGCTTTTGGCTTGTCGTTGACAAGGCAATCGAGCACGGCGATTTCAGTCACAGTCACCGCGAGCCGGGTGCTGTGCCCGGTGCGTGCTTTGCCGGCCCTCGTTCCCCTTGGCCTTGGCTCCGCCAGCTCCGTCACCGGTCGCCGGGCTTTGTTCGACGGCTTCGCAGCTACTATGCCGGATTCAGACTTCACTGGATCGTGCATCAACGGCTACGGCTCCTCGCCTTGCCGCCGCGGACCAGGCTGCTCAGTGAGCATCTGGCCGGAGAGAGCTCCCGGTTCCTGTACAAGAAGCTTCTGCACATGCCAGGGTTTGCGAGCACGCCGAAACGACTGGGCGCTCGCGATATCGCACCCCTTCGTGTTGCCTTCCGCTCAATTGACAGCGTCGGCTCTCGGGAAAACATTATTTCGCGGCTCAATGGCTGGCCTATGCACTCCCCTGCCGACGCTTCGCCGACACCCTCACGGATGCCTACGCACGGCTGGGGGAATCGCTACTCCTTCATGGTAGTGGAGTTCCACCACCTACTCCTTGCCGGTCTGCCGGCGCACCAACTTTAATGCTAGGGTGAAGACAGACAAATGCCAAGTAGTTGCGCGCAAGCTTTGGTATCGGATTGCGATGCGTCTGAAGTCCATTGGTCAGCTGAAGCGCTTCGATGCTCCACCGCACGGGCGCTTGTTGAAACAGAACGGTTGCTTCTTGTTGCTGCTGGTTGGGAGGACCCGCTCCCGGCCTTAGACGGCTCCGGCAGGAACAATGGAGCGCCGAGATCACGAGCCTGGATGGGTCGCATCAGGAGAATTGGCAACCCAATCTCATCGATAGCGACTCTGATCTTGGTGCTCAGTCCTCCGATAGAAAGGCCAATGGCGTGATCTTCACTCCCTTTTAGGCCCGATAGCTGGCGTGCTGGTGCGCTCGGATCATTTGCACTGTCGATCAGGGCATCGAACGCGGCGACCTGCATGCCCAGTGGCTCGAATAGGTCGTGGTTCGGTATGCTGCGCTTATGCCATTCTATTCGCCACTCGACAACAGCGAGCCGTTCTTTTTGGTGCTGCGCAAAAGGGAAAGGAATGCCCCAAAAGATGCAACCAGAAGGCCGGCATTGATGGCTAGCGCATCCAGCATCAGGTCAATGCGGAAGGTGTTCTCGATCAGCAGCGCCCGCATGCCCTCGAACACGTAAGTCGGCGGCAGCGCCCAGGCGACATATTGCAGCCAGACCGGCAGTACGCTGACGGGATAGTAGACGCACGCGAGCGGCATGATCGCGAACATCAAGGTCCAGACGATGCTCTCAGCGCCAAGGCCGTTCCGCAACACCAGCCCCGAGACGAAGATGCCAACGGCCCAGCTGGTGAAGATCAGATTGCAGAAGAACGCGATCAGCGGCAGGCCGAGTCCGTAGACGTTGAAGTGAAACAGGAACAGCGCGAGCAGCGTCATCGGGAGGACGCCGATCGCGAGCCGGATCAGGCTCATGATCATCAGCGACAGCAGAAGCTCGATCGGCTTGAGCGGGCTCATCATGAGATTGCCGATATTGCGCGCCCACATCTCCTCCAGAAACGAGATGGCGAAGCCGAGCTGTCCACGGAACAAGATGTCCCAGAGGATGACGGCGCCGATCAGGGTGCCGCCGGCGCTCGCGAAGAAATTGGCGTTCTGCGCGATGTAGAGCTGCAGGAAGCCCCAGGTAATCACCTGCAGCGCCGGCCAATACAGCAGCTCGAGCAGCCGCGGCCAGGACGACATCAGCAAATACCAATAGCGCAGGATCATCGCGGCGATGCGCTTGACCGAGATGCCGCGATGGAGGGAAAGCTCGATCATTGCGACACCGCCCGGATGGAGCGAAGCGCAATCCGGGGTCCTCGCGTCTGGATAGGCTGGTCCCGGATTGCGCTTGGCTCCATCCGGGCGACGGCTGAAACACAGGGGCCCCCTCATCGCGCCTCGTCCTTCGCACCGTTCGCGCGGCCGCGCGCGACATCCAGGAATACTTCCTCCAGCGTGGTGCGGTTGTAGCGGGCCATGATCGCCTCCGGCGTGTCGTCGTCCTCGATGCGGCCGCGCTTCATGATGATGACGCGGTCGCAGAGCCGCTCGACCTCGAGCATGTTGTGCGAGGCCAGCAGGATGGTGGCGTTGTGGTCCCGCCGGTAACGCTCCAGGTGCGCCCGCACCCAGTCGGCGGTATCGGGATCCAGCGAGGCGGTCGGTTCGTCGAGCAGCAGCAGCTCGGGCAGGTTGATCAGCGCTTTGGCCAGCGCGACACGGGTCTTTTGGCCCGCCGAGAGCTTGCCATTGGCGCGGTCGATGAACTGGGTAAGATCGAGCTCGTCGGCCAGTTTTGCGATGCGGCCCGGCAGGTTCTTGACCGCATAAAGCTTGCCGAAGATGGTGAGATTCTGCCGCACCGTGAGCCGCATCGGCATGTCGACATAGGGACTCTCGAAGTTCATCCGCCCCAGTACCGCAGCGCTCTCCTCGGGCATCCGATGTCCGAGGACCTGCACACGGCCGGAGGTCGGCAGCCCCAAGCCCATGATCATCGCGATAGTTGTGGTCTTGCCGGCGCCGTTGCCGCCCAGAAGCCCGGTGATGCTGCCGCGCGGGAGCGAAAAGGAGATGCCGTCGACCGCGCGAGTCTGCTTGTAGATCTTGAAGAGGTGGTCGACTTCGATCGCTGCGGACGTGGGACCGTCCGCCATCCGGTAAACCTTGTCATTGCGGGTCATGCGGGCCATTCTTGCTTACCCCTGGACGGACAATTGCTCGATGAGCAATTGAGTGCCTCTCTGGATGTGAGCCCTCGCTGGGATGGCACAGTTGCTCGGACACGGTACGATGGGTGTGTCCCTCTCGGCCAACCCGCCACAGCCGAACCAAACCGACTTTTTCATCGAGGATCGGTGGGGCGTCCAGCGTTCCCAAGTTGGCAACGATTCGCTCTCGGCGTTCTTGAATGATTCTGGTCGCGAAAGACGGTTCACTTCGTGCTCGAACATCAAGGTCTTGATCTCGTCTGGTTTGGCAGATCGCCTGAGAGGCTGCTAGTCGACCAGGGCGCCGTTGCTCGCGCGTGTCCGCTCCCATGAGGCTTTCGGTTCAAAGGTCGTGCGACATCCAGGGAGATTCGTATGACTTCGCCAGACATATGAATCGAGCTATATAGCACCATTTTGAAATGATTTATTCGACGATCGCGCAGGTTCAACTTCTTCATACGTAATTCGCACCTCGTGAGAATTCACTCCGCCTCAAGAAGGTGCGGGGCGGCCAAGCGTCGGCTCGTTGCTAGTCCTTCATACGCAGCCCCGCGTAGCGGATCGTTTCCAGCAAACAGCGTGCCAGCTGCAAGACCACGCCTTGATCGGCTGCGTACCATCAGATGATACTGAAGATGTGGGAAGCGCAGCGGATCGGCACTTCTTCAAATCGATAGCTGGATCAGATCGTCACCAGTTCAACGTCAGGTTCTAGCCACCAAATGGAAGAAATCGAACAGAACGTGTTGGGTATCCCCTCGCCAACACGTTACGCTCGCCAGCATGCTTCTGGAGCCGCCCCATCAGTTGATATTTGGTAGCCATGAGCAGGTAGCTATTCCGATGCTTATCGCGCCTTTCGCCAGCCCGAACTGGTGCCTACCGATCCGCGCCTTCGCTGTTGCAAACTAGGCGTATCGTTCGTGGGCTTTCGAAGCGCGCATCCGCGAAGGAATGACGTCTGCCGTCCAACTCCTTACAGCAACACACAACTTCCAGGATTCAAAGGCGAAGTGCTGCACCGCGCTGAGATCGTCAACAGTGGAACCAGGCGCTTGTTGCTCCAGAGCTCTAGCGCCATATTTCTGAAGGGGTGATCTGCCATTGAATATTTCCTCCGCATCGACCTAGATTTCGGCCTGACGAAGGACGGACAGAACGAAGGGAGCAAGGTTCGCGGAAGGAGGAGATTTCGCAGCCCTGAAGGGCAAGCGGCGGAGACAAAGTATGGCGATTAGACCCGCAACCGCTGTTGCGGCCAGACCAAGATGACATCCGTGCAGGTCGCTTCAAGATAAGTGGTCCGGACAGAGCGCCCATCTTTTTTAGCATGGTTTACGATACGAGGAACGAGCACTTCGTCATCATCTTTCCGAACGTCGCAGTCTGACGCCCGGCAATTTCAGTTGTCGCGACGCTTGCCTTCCTATCGCGCGCTCGCTAGTCCTTTTGTCACGAGATGAAGTCTCGTTTCAACTTGCCCAAGACTCGCTCTGTTCCCGTTCAACTTTGTGAAGCCTGCATGCAGTAGCCCAGTGAATACGATTAGGAGCGACGGCAATGGCGCGTGTTCTATCGATCTGATAATCACCCGCTCGATAAGAACACTAGCGATAAACGCGAGCATCACGGTGAGGACACGAATGCTCCCCTATACGGCATGCTCAGAGCCCGGAGAGAGAGAGAGAGAGAGAGAGAGAGAGAGAGAGAGAGAGAGAGAGAGAGAGAGAGAGAGAGAGAGCCGGCTCCCGAAATCTGAACAGGGCAATAAGTGGAGTTTCTGCCTGACGGCGGGCAAGATTGGTCCGCGAGACAAGAGAGACGATGAGCAGACGAGCACGCCGGAACCACACTCCGGCTCTCAAGGCGAAGGTAGCGCTTGCCGCCGTCAAGAGCGATCGAACACTGGCTCAGTGGCCGAGCAGTTCGGCGTCCAGCCGAATCAGATCAGATCGTGGAAAGCGCAGCTTGAACGCGGCGCGGCCGATATGTTCGGGCCAGGTCACGGTAACGCTAAGCCGTTACCCGCGATCGATGTGCAGTACGCTGCATGCCAAGATCGGGGAGCTGACGCTGGAGAACGATTTCTAAGAATCGGCAGCACCTAGTTTCAGGTCCAAGGGCCGTTTGAGGCTCCGGTCGCAAGTTCATGAAGGTCTTTGCCCGCGGTGAAAAGAACAAACAGCGGCGCGGAGTGATCGCTTAGACGGGAGGCATTGCGGCACGGTTACGAGGGCGGCCATGGTGACAGCCTGGGCGGTTCAATCGCGCTTGGCGGCTCGCCAATGTCTCGACCCCGAACAAGAATGAGGTAGACGACGCCCTCAAGTCCCGGAACTTCTGCAGCTGAAGAGCCGCGGTCACGACCGACGCTCTTCATTGCCACCGCGGGAGGGCCGAAGCGATGTGAAGGGGGCAGCGATAGTGCGCTGCGGTTCAAGGAGAACCACCCTGCTCTATTGGAAATCGGCGAGCGCTGACCTGAGTCGCCGTCAGGCCACGACGACCGCTACCGGGGCTGCGTCGAGCCCGCACCTGATCGAGCCGGATACACACGGGGCGGTCATCGACCTTGCCAAAGAGGTGGCACGAGACGCACGGTGTAGCGAGATGACTCGCACGATGCGTTGCGGAACGTGTTCATCGACATAGCCATCGAGAAATGCGCGAGGAGATCGAGCGCTTCGGCCGGATCGCTCCCGAATAATCATACCGCCAAAAGAGTCACTGAGGCTAATTAGGTACAGACCCCTTCTGTAATGGCTCCAATGATGTCAAGCCTCCCTAGTTAATGTCACACCGCCGAGCTCATGCTTCTGTTCGTGGTCAACGCCTGGCCGCACATCATACTGTCAGAGGGAGGAGTGAGCCCATCTAGACACGCGTGGTTCGTCGGACGGAGAAGATTTTCGCGGTTCAATGTGTGGCTGTTTCTCTGTGACAGATAGAGCAGGTGCTGACTGCTCGCGAAGCGAGAGATCGATACGCCGCGCTTATGGCTCCCGCTGCCGTTTCAACATTGGATACATCACCCGTTTTACGGATCTGCTTCCGAAAACCAGACACATCGCGATGCAACCGGAAGTCGGACGTGCTTTAGCGAGCTGGAAAATCATCATCGCCGCCAGATCAAAAGGATTGGAGTAAGGTATAGCGACTTAGCGAGGATCCGCTCGCAATGAATGTCACGATCAGGTGAGCACCGTCACATGTTTCCTCCGAGACAATCGGGACTGGCCAAGCACCGACAAGCCGCCAGCGACAATGCCTAGGCGAGCGATTCGTGCGCGCAACACACCCCAAGAAGCACTAATCAGTCTCGGCTTAACGAGCGTCTATGCGCGTTTAGTTTTTCTCTCAGAATGCTTGCGGCCGTCGTCGAGTGGCGCGCCACCGCTTGCAAGCCAGACCGTTCCAACCATCGGGATCATGGTTGAGCGTATCGACTCGTTGCAGCACATCAAGGAGACCATCTCAGCCTGATCCCGTCGTTTCCTTGAACAAACCCTTCGGGCTAAGAGCTCATCTTCTTCAGGGCAACTCCGGGACGATCGACTTCAGAGGGTGTTGAAGCCGCATTGCAAACCACCACGCCGAGGACCTTCCCTAAAAAGCGTCTTACCTGATTGAGAGCCAATGCGAGAACCGTCGCCCGTCTCTTCAAGCTCGCGACTGTGCATGGACGTCAGACTCGCACCTTTTGGGCAAATCGATCCATATATCTGCAGGACCATCCAAAAGTGTATCTTGATCCGGCACATAGATATTGTCCGGCACTCTGAGGCCGTGACCAACGGCGACTCCACTGATTATAAAGGGAAGCTCGATCTGCTTCTGATCTTCAAAGCTGTCCGCGCCAACAATTCGGAGACTTTCCAATTCAAACAGTCGGAATGTGATCAGCGGTTTTGCCGATTCTAACAGATCTTGGGCGCAAGACACTCCCCGCGCGGCCTGTTTTCTTAACTGATTCAGAGCCATGAAAAGGGACGAAAGCTCGTCCAGCTCGGAAGGATTGAAGTGTCGCAAACGCGACGAAATAGGCACTCCATTCTTGTATCGTACTGTCGGCACAAATCGTATCTCGCAATCAAGAAGCAGGTCTGCGACCGCTTGTTTCACCAGAAGGGCCTGTTCAATATCCTTTAAACCGAAATAACTGCGAGTTGGGCGCGCAAAACAAATCCAGCGGATGCATCCGGTGATACCTTCCTTTAGGAGCCCATGAGGCCCGCTCGCCCTCAGCGGATAATCCCCTTGAGACACAAAGGTGCGATATCCTGGCGGAAACATCTCCGCGTCGGTCGTTGAAATGACGACAGAAGCGCCCGCTCCCAGCGCAAGCGCAATGTCGTCCTCCAAATTGAACTCGTACTCAGGACCTGGGCTAAGCTGAATCTTGTTCGGATAGACTGTGACAATGGCCACATCGTTCTCGGCTGCCGCCCTTCTGATTAACTCCGCGTGGCCCAGATGCAACGCTCCTAAAGTGTGTACTGTGCCGACAGTTTGACCTCTTCTCGCTACGTCCATAATGAAGGTCTTGCCAGCTGAAAGAGACGCTAGATGCATGTTTCCTACTCCGTCTTGTTGATTGCCCGGCGGCCCTGCTGCTCGATCAGACATGACGCATGGCGAGCGCTACCGGCCACATCGACCCCCGCCGCGAATGAGCTCATGAGCGCCTGGAGTCCGGCCACAACGGGGACGCATCCCGCTTCTCCATTTTCCTTCTTTGTGATGAGAGGCGCCCCAGATCGTCATGCGTCCTTTGGCCCAATCACGTCGATCCTTCTCGACCGCGTTTCATTAGCGATGAGAACTCAGCCAGATACTCTGAAGGTTCGGATTTCTGATCTTCCACGTCCTTCAAAGCAGCCTGGAGCCCAGGACATCTGTCTGCAAAGAACGGCGGTTCAAACGTCGTTATCATTGCATCCGAGAAGTCTGTTTTTACAAAGCTTGCCTGGAAAGGTGAAATTCCACTCAAGTTGGTCTTGCAGAGCGAGGATTGATTCATTCGAACGTATGCCGTACGCGCTGCTTCCAGGTTGCTGCCAGTCATTCCTGCGGCAATATATGACTGAACAAGGTTGGCTCCCTCGAAATTGGCACGGTTCAAAGCCATGGACTGAGGAGGATCACCGGTAATCATCGAGCGATATAGGTACGCCTGCGAAAAATCTGAATCATCGATATCGCAGTCCCGCATAAACGCACAGCGCGCACGGAAGCCGCGCAACTGGGCGGACCGCATCGTGCTCTCGAAGATCGAAATGGCTTCCCCTGATGCGCGAGATAGATCAGCTCCATCGAGCTGGCAAGAACGGACTGATACTCCGTTCAACACCGCGCCGACCAGGTTGGCATTGGCGAGGTTTACGGACAGAAGTCGCGCCTCCGATAGATCTGCCTCCTCGAGCTCCGCCCTCGCGAGATTTGAGAGGCTGAAATCCGCAAAGGGGGCGCTCAGCGCTTTGGCCAGAATGCGACCGCTCGCCTTTGAAAGCCTGAGATAGGGAAGATGAGCGTCTTCTAGCACTAGCTGATCGATCGAAGTGGGGCGGACGATTGATAGAAACTCGCCCCTTGACTGCGAGAGCGAGCTGCCGGTCAGATGCGCCTTCGTCATCGTAACTTGGTTTAGCTTGGCAAAATGGAAGGACGAGTAAGGCAGGTAGCATTCATTGATGGTCGATCCTTGCAATTCGGCGCCATCAAAAACAGCCTGGCTCGCGTCACATTGATAGAAGAGGACGCCACTTAGGACTGCGTTGTCGAAACGGGTCCTTCGCATGCTGCACCCGTGGAATAGGCTACCGGTTGCATCGATGAGATTGCGCAAACTTGCATCATCGAAATTACAGACCTGCGCGGCAATAGCATGCATATACGCAAAATCGAGCTTGGCTCCGCGGAAGCTTGCGCGCTCTAATCCGGGGCAAACAAGGTTGGCCTCCGACAGATCGGCCCCATCCAGCTTCGCTCCGTGGAGTTGCGCACGATTGAGGATGCATCGCCGCAACGGAAATCCGGATAGATCGTGACCGGTGAAGTTCTCGGAAGATAGCCGCAGGCCGATGCCGGACTTCTTGACGGCGTCCTCAGTTCGCCTTTCCACCGCAGCCAACGCAGACGCCCGATCACTGTTTCGGCTCCAGTAGCGGACGAAATCACCATCTGCCGAGGACTGGCTTTTCGTCGTTGCACGGATACTTAGCTCCTCATGCACGCCGAAGTGGCTGTTGGTATCAATGGCTTGCGTCATTGTCGACAGTTTCCATTCTCGATGGCGAGCGCACTTTGTTAGTCTCGTTTGGCGCGCGTTTTGCGTGGCCGTCTGTTTCAGGTAGCCGAGGTTTGCCGCGAGCGCCTCTTGGGATTTCTTTCTGCGACTTAAGCATCATCCCTCATCAGGATTTAACTTACCTGACCGGGCCTCTTGAATTGTGCCATCACGAACCGACACGCACGAAAAGCCTGAGCAAGTTGTAGCAGACGGAGTTGGTCTCCCAGGACCTCACCCTTGGGGTACTTAATCGGTCCGTCGAGCAGTCGAGCGAAAAACGCCGCAACTTCGGCTGACCCCGAGTTCGTGAGCTAACAGTCGGACTCACGATGCACTTCAATAGCAACATCTGTGCCATTCCTCATCTATCGTGATAGACATTGAATCATTGTCTAGAAACGGCGCTCGGCAGAAGCCGTCTGGGCTGGCAACTGACAAGGAGCGCGTCCTGTCACAAACCGGACAATGGTTCACAACGCTCGTTACGGCGGGTCCTCCTTGTTCTCTATCGCTTCGACCACAAGTGCGATGTCCCTTTCCGTGACCGTCGAGAGTCGATTGCCCCAATGCACGTAGGCGCATTCTCCAGATGTCCTATTGAGCCACAATGCGCCGCCTGCGTTCCTCAGTTTTCGTTCCGGCGACGCAGCTCCGTTCCGGAATTTCGCCGACAACGTCGCGCGAGGTTCCGAGGGCGGAGTTCGGGTCAGAAGTTCACATGCAGGACGTGCAATTGCATTGTAGGCGCCGATAGGCCTTCGCTTTTTTTGAGTCGGCGGTGCCGGATGGGGGCGAGGGGTGATGAGCCTGAAGAAGCGCTCGACCTGGTCGAGGCAGGAAGGATAGGGCGGAAGAGAATGTGCCAGCGCGGACTTCAGGCGAGCCAGCTCCTTTGGATGCCGATACAGCGCAACGCTTTCGCGGGTCGCGTCGGGATGGATATCGAGCTCGACGGAGACCTCATGGCCACGCTCGCAGAGTTCGACATGCAACCGCTGCGTCAAGTTGTTGAAGGAATGCGACAAAAGCAGAATGCGCATCCTGAGCCTCAACAGATCCGGGGTAATTGTTCGCCCGATAGCCAGTCGACGATCCTTCCGCCGCCAAAGCTCGTCGCCATCTGCACGAAATGCTGGTCGTCTGCCACAGCCTCGCCGATCTCGGCGGCATCACGGCCGAGCGGATGCACCCGCATCGCCACAAGCACGGCTGCTGCAACCTCGGGCGCCACGATCGCTGCCAGCTTCCCTTCGTTGGCGACGTAGAGCGGATCGAGCCCGAGCAGTTCGCAGGCCGCAACAACACCGGGCTTCACCGGGATCGCCGCCTCCTGAAGTTGGAAGCCGAGGCCGGACTGCTGGGCAATCTCGTTCAGCGTCGCGGCGAGCCCACCGCGGGTCGGATCGCGCATCAAACGGATGCCCTTGCCGCCGGCCGCCAGCATGCTCGCGACGATATCATGCAACGACGCGGAATCCGAGACGATCTCGGTCTCAAAAGCGAGGTTCTGGCGTTTGGACATGATGGCGACGCCATGATCCCCGAGCGTTCCAGAAATCAGGACACGATCGCCGACGCGGGCATTCCCGGCAGAGAGGTCGAGTCCGGCAGGCACGACACCGATCCCGGCGGTCGAGATGAACAGGCCGTCGGCCTTGCCGCGCTCGACGACCTTCGTGTCACCGGTGATGATGTAGACGCCCGCGGCTCGCGCGGCCTCGCCCATGGAATCCGCAATCATCTTCAGGTCGGACAAACGAAGACCTTCCTCGATGATGAAGCTCGCCGAGAGATAGAGGGGCCGCGCGCCGGCCATGGCGATGTCGTTGACCGTGCCATGCACGGCGAGCGAGCCGATATTGCCGCCGGGAAAGAACAGCGGCGAGACCACATAGCCATCGGTCGTCATCACCATGCGCCCGGCGCCGACATCGAACGCAGACTGGTCGTTGCCGCACGCCAGCCATTCATTGCCGAAGGCCTCGTGGAACAGGCCCGAGATCAGTTGCGACATCGCGCGGCCACCGCATCCGTGGGACAGGTCGACGCAGCCGTTCCTTATGTCGAGCTTGCGCTGATGGGCTTTCATGACGCCCGCCGTTGCTGATGATCGCGGAAGCGGCCGTAGGTCCAGTGTGCCGCACATGCACCCTCGGACGAGACCATGCAGGACCCCATCGGCGCCTCCGGCGTGCACACCGTGCCGAACAGCTTGCAGTCAACCGGCTTCTTCACGCCGCGCAGGATGGCGCCGCATTCACAGGCCGGATTGTCAGCAACCCGAAGCTCGTTCATGTCGAAGCGGACCTCGGCGTCGTATTTGTCGTAGGCCCGCTTCAGCTTGAGCCCGCTATAAGGCACCAGGCCGAGACCGCGCCACTCGAACTGGTCGCGCAGCTCGAAGATGTCGGAGACCTCCTCCTTGGCGCGCAGATTGCCGTCACGGGTCACTGCGCGGCTATACTGGTTCTCCACCTCATGTCGGTGCTCGTTGACCTGCCGCACCAGCATCAAGATCGCCTGCATCATGTCAAGCGGCTCGAAGCCCGCGATCACCACCGGCCTGCCGAATTCTTCGGCAAAGTACTCGTAAGGCTCGGTGCCGATGATGGCCGAGACATGGGCCGGCCCGACGAAGCCGCCGATCTCGACGGGGCCGATATTGCGGATATCGGGGCTTCCCAGGATGTTCTGCATCGCCGGCGGCGTCAGCACATGATTGCAGAACACGCTGACGTTCTTGAGCTGCTTCTTCTGGGCGAGCCGGATCATCACGGCGGTCGGCGGCGTCGTGGTCTCGAAGCCGATGGCGAAGAACACGACCGAGCGGCCGGGAATTTCTTCCGCAACACGGATTGCATCAATCGTGGAATAAACCATACGGACGTCGGCGCCGCGCGCCTTAGCCTTCAGCAGCGAGGCACCCTGCGAGCCCGGCACCCGCATCAGGTCGCCGTAGACGCAAAGGATCACGTCCGGCCGTTCGGCGAGCCGGATTGCCATGTCGATGCGTCCCGCTGGCAAGACGCAGACAGGGCAGCCGGGGCCGTGGATCATCCGCACGTTCTTCGGCAGCATGTCCTCCAGCCCGTAGCGGGAGATTGCATGCGTGTGGCCGCCGCAAAATTCCATGAAACGATAGGATTTTTCCGGATCGGCCTCCGAGCGAATCGCCATCGCCAATCCCACCGCGATCTCCTTGTCGCGAAACTCGTCGGCATATTTCATTGCGCGGCCTCCCGGCTTTCGGCGCCGATTTCACGCAACAGCTCCAGGGTCCGCTGCGCCTCCTGCGCATCTATCTTGGTCAGGGCGTACCCCACATGGATGATCACGTAGTCGCCGACGGCGAGGTTTTCGATCAGCGCCACCGAGATCTCCTTGCTGACACCATCGATCGAGACGACGGCCATGTCGTCGGGCAAGAGCTTTGTGACCTCAGCAGGTATGGCGAGACACATCAGGCGTTTCCCTCCGGGCCTTGCTGCTCGAGGAGTTGGAGCGCGGCGACCCAGGCCTGCCCGAGGCTGAGGCCTCCGTCATTGGACGGCACCTGGCGAGGCAGCAACGGCGAGAGCCCGGCGGCGACGCAGCCGCGCCCGATCTCGTCTGCGAGGATCGCGTTGAGGAAGCAGCCACCGCTCACGATGACAGTCGTGACGCTGGTCTCCAGTGCCGCGCGCGCGATCCAGTCGATGCAGGCGGCGGCGAAGGTGCCATGGAAGAGCTCGGCCCCATCGACCGGATCGACGGCAAGGCGTGCGAGCAAGGGGAAAAGAGACAGCACGCCACTCTCGATCGTCCAGCCGTCCTCGGCGAGGCGCGGTGTGCGGACACGCGCTTCCAGCTTCATTGCGGCTTCGCCCTCGTAACTCTGCACCGGACAGAGACCAAGCAGCCCCGCCGCCGCGTCAAACAGCCGGCCGGCGCTGGTCGTCGTCGCCACGCCGGGCTGGTCGAGCATAGCGCAGAGACGCGCAGCCTGCGGCTGCATCGCAAAGCGCTTCGCAATCGCGTCGCCGCGCCGCAAGGCATGCAGCACGCTCGCCGCCATGCGCCACGGCTCGCGCGTCGCGCGATCGCCACCCGGCATCTTCATCGGGGCCAGATGTCCGAGTCGCCGGAAGCGTGCACCATCGCACGAGAGCAACTCGCAGCCCCAATTGCCACCGTCGCTGCCATAACCGAAGCCGTCGAGCACCAGCGCCAACGCCGGCCCTGCGACGCGATGTTCCGCCATCACGGATGCCGCATGGGCATGGTGATGCTGGACCGCGATCAGCCGCCTCCCGCTGGCTTCGGCGAAACGGGTAGAGGCCATGTTCGGATGCAGGTCGTGGGCGATGACGACTGGGTCGATGTCCAGCGTCGAGAGCAGGTGATCCACGGTCTCCTCGAAAAAGCGAATGCCTTCCGCGGTGTCGAGATCGCCAATGTGCTGGGAGACGAAGGCTTCGTTGCCGCGGATGAGGGTGACCGTCGACTTCAGCGCGCCGCCGACCGCAAGCACCGGCGGGACCGACTTCGCGAGCCTAATCGGCTCTGGAATATAGCCGCGTGCGCGGCGGATGAACTGCGCCCGCCCCGCGACTACCGACACGACAGAGTCGTCCGCGCGGGTGACGATATCGCGGTCGTGCGTGACGATCAGGTCGGCGATGCCGGCAAGCCGCCGTTTGGCCTCGTCATTGACGATCACCAGCGGCTCGCCGCCAGGATTGGCGCTGGTTGCCACGATCGCCCAACTTGCGCCGTCCGCTCGCGGATGCCCCGAATTGAGCGCCTTCAGCACCAGATGATGCAGCGGCACGACGGGCAGCATGACCCCGATCCGCGACAGCTCCGGCGCAATCGAGGGCGCGAGCATATCGCGGGATCTCATCAGCACGATTGGCCGCGGCGAGGATTCCAGCAGCGCGAGCGCGACCGCATCGATTTCAGCGATCTCCCCGACCACATCCGCCGAGCCGACCATGACGGCGAACGGCTTCTGGTTGCGATGCTTCCGGTGGCGCAGACGCCACACGGCCGCATCTTCACGGGCATTGCACAGCAATTGATATCCGCCGAGCCCCTTGATCGCGACGATCCTCCCGTCGGCGATCGCAGTGGCGATCTGTTTGGTACCATGACTGATCCTTGGCCCACATCGCGGGCAGGCAATTGCTTCGGCGTGGAAGCGACGGCTCGCCGGATCGGCATAGTCTGCTGCGCAGGCCGTGCACATCGCGAAGCGCCTCATCGCGGTGGTACCGCGGTCATAGGGCAGCCGCTCGGCGATGGTGTAGCGCGGGCCGCAATGGGTGCAGTTGACGAAAGGATAGAGATGGAAGCGGCTCGCCGGATCAAACAGCTCGCTCAGACACTGCGGACAGGTGGCGGCATCGGCGGCGATCCGGGTCGAGACCTTGCCCTGCTCACTGGCGCGGATGTGGAACTCGTCGCTTTCGGTGATGCCGACCGGTTGCACTGAAATCTCGTCTATCCGAGCAAGTGGCGGTTTTTCCAGCGGGAGCGCATGGACAAAATCGGCGGCGCGGTCGCCCTCGACCTCGATCACCACGCCATCGGGATCATTGGCAACGAAGCCGCCGAGCCGATAGCGCGCGGCGAGGCCGTAGACGTACGGACGAAAGCCCACGCCCTGCACGGCGCCGCGCACATGCAGGCGCAGCCGTCTTCGCTCTCGCGCCATGGCCTCGCCGCTCATGCTCATCCCGACACCGCCATCTCGGTCGGCTTCATCTGTGCAACTCGCTTACGAATCCAAGCATAGAATGCCGCAAAACCCTCACCGGTGCACGCCGACACCGTCAAAACCTCGATCTTCGGACTGACCCGGCGCGCATATTCGATCGTCCTTGCAAGATCGAAGTCGAGTACGGGCGCAAGATCGATCTTGTTGATCAGCATCAGAGAGGAGGCTGCGAACATGTCCGGATATTTCAGCGGCTTGTCCTCGCCTTCCGTGGTCGAGAACACCACGATCTTGCAGGCCTCGCCGAGATCGAACGCCGCGGGACAGACGAGATTACCGACGTTCTCGATGAAGAGGATGCCGCCGTTAAGCCAGGACAAGCGGTCATAGGCTGCGCCGACCATGGCGGCATCGAGATGGCAGCCCTTGCCGGTATTGACCTGGATCGCCGGCACGCCGGTCGAGCGAATCCGTTCGGCATCGTTGGAGGTCTGTTGATCGCCTTCGATCACGCCGATGGGAAAGCTGTCCTTCAGCTCGGACACGGCGCGAACCAGAAGCGAGGTTTTTCCGGCGCCGGGGCTCGAGACCAGGTTGAAGACGAGCAGGTCGTCGGTGCGGAAGCGCGCGCGGTTGTCGGCGGCAAGCCGATTGTTCTTGCCGAGAATGTCACGCTCGACTTGGATGATGCGGTCGCTGCTCATGCCGGCGATCTGCTGGCCTGCCGGGTTGGCGCTGCAATCGACCAGTCCGCCATCGCGGGGCGCGTGATCATGATGATGGTGATGGTCGTCGCTGTGCCCATGATGATGCGAATGATCGTACCCATGGGAATGATCATGGGAATGATCATAGGTGTGTTCTGTGGACGCTTTGGCATCGCGGCAACCGCATACCGTGCACATCAGTCGACCTCCAGTTCCCTCACGCGCATGTCTTCGCCGTCGGTCACCTGCAATTGATAGCTGCCGCAGGACGGACACGGCTCATAGCGCTGCTTGATCTCGACGCCTTTGGAGCAGGCCGCGCACCAGGCCGCTCCCGGCGTCTCGACGATCTCGAGCCTTGCTCCTTGCGCAATGGTGCGCGCGGCGACGGCCTCGAAGCAGAACTTCATCGCCTCAGGCGCAGCATGGCTGAGCGCGCCGATCTCCAGGCACACACGACGTTCACCCTAGCGAAGGCGCGCTTGCGCGACTCCTCTTGGATAATCTCGACGATTCCCTGGCACAGCGCCATCTCATGCATGGCCGATCTCGCGGAAGCTGAGGCTGAAGCCGACGCACGGATCGAACGAGCCGACGAGCGCGCGGACCGCATCCAGCCCCTGCCGGCCCCCGGCGAGAACGGAGCCCTGGAGGCTACGAACCAACGGCCCGCGGGCATGGAAATTCCACTCCGTCGGCGCCAAGAATTCGAAGCGGAGGATGCGGTCTTCATCGTCGAGCTCGACGGCATGATAGAGCCGGCCCCGAGCGCATTCGACGGCACCCGCGCCTCTGCCGGTCCCCAGCCGGTAGCTCTGGAGGACACCGTCCTCGACTGTCCCATCGTCCGCCTCGAGGAAGCCGCAGAGCCGCGCCACTTCCGCGATCCGCGCCTTCAGACGCTCGGCGGGCCCCGCGCCCGGCGGCAGGATCGGCTCGCGCCTAACCCGCCGCGCCCAGACGCCGGTCTCCGGAATCCGGCCATGGAGATCAGGCGCATCGGAGAATATCGCGCCATCGGCGAGCAGCCGCATGACGATTTCGAGATCGTCGGCTGCCGACAGGAATGACTGTTCGACGACCGGCGGCAACAAGGCATCGCCATCGAAATTCGCAAGATGTACCGCCAGCGCGCTGCCGGCCCCGGGGGTTTGCTCCTCGCTCGCGATCCCGAGCGCGGTGAGCGATGCCCTGATCTTCGCCACCGCCTCGCGGCGCGAGACCGCCTCCCCGCGCTCGGCGATGCTGCCACCCAGAACGGCCGTGGCCTCCATCATGGCACGAACCGCTGCGGCGCCGGCGCCGTCAAGCGTGAGACGGCCAACGCACAGGCCGCGTAACAATTCGGTCAGGCGTTCGGCGACGACAGCGACGACGCGACCGCGCTCGATCTGGAGACCGGCATCCTCGCCCCGCGCCGCCTCGACCGCGGACAGGAAAGCTACCTGATGCGCCATCGAGCACAGGGAGAACAGACGCGGCAGCACCGACGGCAGTGACGAGGCCAGCTTTCCCGCGAACAAGCGCGTCAACGGCGGCCGGCTGCGCGGCCGGATTGCAACGTCGGCGATCGTGCCGCCGGCGAGCCACACCGTGATGTCGATCTCGTTCCGGAAGGCCAGGCTCATCCGCACCGCTCCGTCAGAACACCGCGCAGGAAGTTACCCCGATCGATCGGGCTTGTTGCGGGCTCGCGACGACGGACCGCCTCCTCCCTGTTGGCCGGCAGCATCAGCTCGGCGAAGGTCGCTTCGGCCGTCGCCCGCGCGGCGACCATGTCCGCAAACTGGAACATCGGCGAGAACAGCGAGCAGCTCGCGATCAGGCCCATTTGTCCGACCTCGCTGAGAGTGAATTCGACATCGCCCGCAGGGAAGCGGATTTGCAAGCTCGGGCCCGAAGTATCCCGCGCGATCGCGCCCGCCGGGATCACCACGTTCATGAACCAGGGCGTGACCATGATGCCGATCGTCGTGCCGTTGAACCAGCGGAAACCGACCGCTTCGACGCCGAGCGCGTCGTTGTAGATCGGCAGATCGCGCATCGCGCGCTCGCCGATCTCCCGATAGCTTCCTGCCAAGAGCTCGCCCCACGCTTCGGCGTTGGCGTCGCTGGCAGGAATTTGCGCATCTGCCGTCATGACTGGAGCGCCATGAACTTGGATTTTGGAGAGTCGCAGTTCGGGCAGCACCAGTCTTTCGGCAACGCCGCGAACGGAGTGCCGGGCGCGATCTGTGCCACCCCGTCGCCATCGCTGGGATCATAGACCGTCCAGCAGATGCTGCATTCCAGCCGCGTGACATCAGCGATGTCCTGGCGCACCCCAAAATTCTCGAACCCGCTCATTTGAAATAGGCCTCGATCATCTCCTGAAGCCGCTCAGCCGAGTCCTCGAAATCCTCGTTAGCCGCAATCGCCACCGTGGGCACGCCGCCGACCTCCAGCGTATCGAGGATGACGGTGTCCATGGCGTTGAAGAACTGCACCGACCAGACATTGCGGATGCCCGTGGAGAGCACCCGGCAGGTACCGTAGCCGCGAGAACGCAGTTGATCGGCCCGTTCTTGATCGTGTCCTGGAGAAAACTCATGTCGACCGGGCTCATCGGCAGCAGCGTGAAATTGATGATCTGCGAGCGGATGCCCGGCCGTCATGCGAGCGCCCGCTCGCGGATTTCCGCAAGCACCGGCAGCACGTTCATGGCCCCTTCGGGGGCCTGCCCGATCTCGAAATCCGCAGCCGTGAGATCGGCAGCGGCGCGCTTCACGATCTCCGGGATCGGCCCGACCTCGAGGTATTCGTGATTGGCGTCGCTCCCGAGCCGCACGCGCCAGATCCCGGCCAGCACAGATTCCTGGATCTGCGCCAACGATCCATCGGGCAGCGCAACCACGGCGGCCGCTTCGCCCTCGCCCATCACGTCGGCAATCAGCTTGCGCTCGAGGTCGTTGAGATTGCTAAGCCGAAACAGTTGCGTCGGCATGTCGGCCTTCTGGCTCGCGATCGCTGCGGCCACGTTCGACAACAGCTCGATGGCGTTCGGGCAGATCCTGGCGAGTTCCGCGCTGTCGAGCGTGGCAAGCTTCGCCAAGGCACCGGCCGCGGTCAGGCTGCCGCCCGTCGCGTTCAGGCTCTCATCGCCGATCGGAAACACGTTGATCGGCTCCTCCGCGCCCTCGGGCACAGTCCAGAAACCCGCTTTCATAGTTCAACACCTTGGCGGTGCTGGGGAACGATGGTCATCATGACAACGGCGCTCGTGCCGCGCGGACGGTCGATCAGCTTTGTGATGCGGTCGACATAGATTGACCAGTCCTGGATCTTCGCGATCAGCTCGAGTGTCTCGCCGCTGGCGACGAAGATCAGCGTCGGCTGCACGCGCACGCCAAAACGGTGGCCGAGTTCGCTCTCGGCACCGCGGGCGATCACCGCGGCACGCAACCCACCCTTGAATGCCTCGATCAGCTCCGGCAGCACGACCCTGACATCGATCGCCTCCGGAAAACGCGCGGGGTCTCCCGCCGACAGCAACACGGCGATGGCGCGGGCCTCGTCGGTCGTGTTCAGAAAACGATCGACCGTCGCAGCATCCACCTCGGGCAAGCCACGCCGCGCCAGATCCTGCCTTCCCTGCTGTAATTTCATCAGACCTCCCCTGACAAGCTTATGATTCTGCTGGGAACAGCGATCAGCAAGGTACGTGCCAAGGACGGCTATCACGTTTCCTAATTTATCTAATTGATTTGAATCATATATTTCCACGACAGGAGATGCATCAATCCCAAGACGGAAAGCTAATTTCCATATCGGATGAAAATGAACTTAGCAGATAGACATTTATCTTCCAGCGAAGTCGCGGGCTCTCGCGGAGCGGGCTGCCGCTCTAATCAAGCCGGAGATGCTCGGGCAGTTGCGGCTCGCGGTCAATGAGGTCGGCGAAGAAGCGATCGCAATCCTCGCCATTGATCGCTGCGCCGAGACCGTCGATCGCGGCACCGATCAGGAGCGCCTCGGCCTGATGCAGGAGCCGAACGGCGGTGTCGATAGAGACCAGCACCCTCGCACCGGCCGGCGGGTTCGAGAGCAGCAGCATCGAAACGCGCCGCTGCTCGCCTCGGAACTCGCACAGCGCCGATATCCCGTCAGTCTCAACGATCGTCATCGGCAAGCCGAGGCACATGGTGGATCTCCGACGGTGCAGCCGGTCAGGCAGGCCGCCCCCTCATCTCGTATTGCTGATGATCGATGTCGTTGGCGAGCAGCCGCTCCGATTCTGCCAACGGCGCCGTGCGCGGCATCACCTCGACGCGCCATTCGGCCAGGATCTCGCAACCAAGCTCGAGCGCCGGCGCGATCTGATCGCGCACCGGCTCAGTCAGCGGCCCACCCCAATCCTCGACGTCGAGCGGCTGGCAGCCGATCAATGCGAGATGTCGCGGACAACGGCCAAGCAGGTCGGCCGCACTGATGACCTCCTGGAAGCCGGTCTGGTGCAAGCTGATCTTCTTGGCGCCGGTGAAACGCGGCACCTCGTCGTCACGAACGAGCTTCAACTGCCCGGGCTCCAGCCCATAGTCGATCGCGTCGAACACGATCAAACGATGCGCATCCTCCAGGTAGTTCACGAGGTAGAGCCCCTGCGTGCCGCCGTCGAGAATGGTGACATTGTCGGGCACGGCGTAGCGGCGATTGAATTCCTCCACCGCGCGCACGCCAAAGCCTTCGTCGGCCCACAGGATGTTGCCGATGCCGAGCACCAGGATGCGGTTTGCTTGCGAAGATGTCGGCATCGGTATCATTCCAGTTTCTCAGTCGCGGAATTGCCGCTCGCCGGAGATCATCGAGGAGATGATGCTCTGGCGCGACATGATGTCCTCGCGGACCGCGGCGTAGATGTGCACCATCACGAACACGACCAGCGCCCACATGCCGAGATGATGCCAGGTGTGAACGTCCTGGCTGTTCGGCCAGATGGCGAACACCCGGCCGAACAGCTTGTGCTGCCAACTGTCGGTGCCCGCACCTTCCGAATAGAGCGCAAAACCGGTAACGATCATGAACGCCACGGACAACGTGAAGCCCGTGAACATCGCGGTCCGCGCCAGCGGGTTGTGGCCGACATACATCTTCGGCTCGCGCTCCAGGAACGCATACCAGCGGATTTCATGCAGCACTTCCTTCCAGAAGTGCTTGCGATGCACCGGCAGATAGAAAATCTGCCGGGAATGGTGATTTCCGACGAAGCCCCACAGAATGCGGGCAAGGAAGAACACCGCCAGCACCTGCCCCGCCGCGAAATGGGCAAAGCGGATATAGCCCATCACGAAGTTCGCCGAGGCCTCGCCCTCGACCGAGGGCAATGGCGTTCCGATCAGATAACCAGTCACCATCAGCACGATGATCGTGAACGCGTTCACCCAGTGGCAGATCCGCACTGGCACTTCGTAGACATAGACGGCGGGACGGCCGACCGCATGTTCGCCGGCCGCCTCGGCCGCTATCGCGGAGAGGTCCGGCTCGGCTTCCGCCGGACGTGCAGCTACATCGATCATGGCGTTTCCCCCTGCTTCACCTGATCTTGACGCTGGCCATTTCCTGGCCGTCCGGACTCATGACATGCGTGGAGCAGGCCAGGCACGGATCGAAGGAATGGATCGTCCGCAGGATCTCTAAAGGCTGCTCGGGATTGACCATCGGGGTGTTCATCAGCGAGGCCTCGAATGCACCGATGTTCCCTTGCGGATCGCGCGGTGAGCCGTTCCAGGTGGTCGGCACCACGCACTGGTAGTTGTCGATCTTGGCTTCCTTGATCCTTATCCAGTGCCCCAGCGCGCCGCGCGGCGCTTCGGTGAAGCCAAAACCCTTGGCCTCCTTCGGCCAGCTCTCCGGCTTCCACTTGTCGACGTTCGCGGTCGAGCTGTCGCCGGCCTTGATGTTGGCGACGAGCTTGTCCTGGAAGTAGCGCATTTGTCGTCCGGCCCAGACCGACTCCAGCGCGCGCGCCGCCGTGCGACCGAGCGTCGAGAATAGCGCCGATAGCGGAAGATCCATATCCTTCAGGAACTTGTCGACAGGATCCTTGAACTCGGCCTTGTTCTGCGCATAGCCCACCACCCAACGCGCCAGCGGGCCGACCTCCATGGCGTGACCCCGCCAGCGCGGCGCCTTGATCCATGAATATTTTCCGCCCTCGTCGAGCTGCTCGATCGCGGTCTTGGTGCCTTTCGCCTTGGGTCCCAGCACGTAGTTCGGCTCGGTCAGGCCGTCCCAGGGATGCAGTCCCTTGGTTTCGTCGGGATATTTGTCCCAGGAGTGAACCACGAACTCCTGGATCTCATCGGGGTTGGCATGATCGACGGGAAGCACCTCCGAAAGATTGCCGTTTATGATGGCGCCCCGCGGCAGCTTCAGGCTTTTGGAGGAGTAGTCGTTGGCGTGTTCCGGCACGTCGCCATAAGAGAGTACGCTCTTGCCGGCAAGACCGCCGCCGTAGAGCCAGTCCTTGTAGAACGAACCGATCGCCGCCACGTCGGCCAGGTAGACCTGCTCGTTGAACTCGATCAGGCGATCGATGATGGACGAGATCAGGTTCAGGCGCTCAATGTTGATGGCACCGACCGCGCCCGTGCCGTCGACGTTGATCGGACAGGGCGCGCCGCCCACGAGCCAGTTCGGATGCGGATTCTTGCCGCCGAAGATGGTTTGGATCTTGACGATCTCCTTCTGGAAATCGAGCGCCTCCAGATAGTGCGCGACCGCCATCCGGATTGGCCTCAGGCGGCAGCTTGTACGCCTTGCTGCCCCAATAGCCGTTCTTGAAGGGCCCCAACTGCCCCGACTCGAAGAACTTCTTGAGACGGGTTTGCAGGTCCTTGAAGTAACCCGGCGACGACAGCGGCCAGCTCGAGATCGACTGCGCGAGCATCGAGGTTGCCCGCGGGTCGGCCGAAAGCGCGGAGACCAAATCGACCCAATCCAGCGCGTGCAGGTGATAGAAGTGAACGACGTGGTCGTGCACCTGCAAGGCAAGCTGCATCAGATTGCGGATCGAATTGGCGTTCTCCGGAATGGTGATCCCGAGCGCGTTCTCGACCGCGCGCACCGAGGTCAGCGCGTGCGTGCCGGTGCAGACGCCGCAGATCCGTTCCGTGAACGCCCAGGCGTCGCGGGGATCGCGGTTCTTCAGGATCACCTCGATCCCGCGCCACATCGTGCCGGTGGAGACTGCGTTTCGGATGACGTTGTCGGCGTCGACATTGACCTCGATCCGCATGTGACCTTCGATACGGGTCACCGGATCGACGACGATGCGCTTGCCGGAATTGTCGAGATTGAAGCCGTTGGGAGTCTGGATACCCATGATTTTCTTACCCTTGGATCTCTTTGGCGGCTTAGCTGGTGCGGTGCGCGTCTTTGCGCTTGCCGGCGAGCCGCTTCACCGCGGTCACCGCTGCATGCGCGGCGACTGCCGCACCGACGGCTCCGGCCGCCACCATGCCGATCTGGTCGGCGTTCTTCTCGATGCCGAACTGCTTGATGTTGGTGAGACGGTCGTAGAACGAACCCTTGTCCCAGAATCCGTCTTCCGAGCAGCCGATGCAGCCATGGCCCGACTGAATCGGGAAGGAGAGGCCGCCATTCCAGCGCACAGTCGAGCAGGCGTTGTAGGTCGTCGGGCCCTTGCAGCCCATCTTGTAGAGACAATAGCCCTTGCGCGCCGCCTCGTCGTCCCACTCCTCGACGAACTGGCCGGCGTCGAAATGCGACCGCCGGTAGCACTTGTCGTGGATGCGCTGCGAGTGAAACATCTTCGGCCGGCCCTGACGGTCGAGCTCGGGCAATTTGCCGAAAGTGGTGATGAAGGTGACAGTGCCAGTCATCACTTCGGCGATCGGAGGGCATCCCGGCACCTTGATAATCGGCTTGTTGGGGATGACCTTGTCGATGGGCGTCGCCTGCGTTGGATTGGGCTTGGCCGCCTGCACGCAGCCCCACGAGGCGCAAGCGCCCCAGGCGATGATCGCCATCGCATCCTCCGCCATCATCTTCAGCTTCTCGACGAACGGCTTGCCGCCGTCGATGCAGAACATGCCGCCTTCGTTCAGCGGCGGATTGCCTTCCACCGCGAGAATATATTGCCCTTTGTGCTTGGCGCGGGTCTCTTCGAGGATCGCCTCCGCCTGGTGGCCTGCGGCCGCCATGATGGTGTCGTCATAGTCGAGCGAGATCATCGAGAGCACGGCATCCTTCACCAGCGGGTGCGCGGAACGAATGAAGCTCTCGGAACAGCAGGTGCATTCGAGGCCGTGCATCCAGATCACCGGCACGCGCGGCTTGGTCTCGAGCGCGTTCGCGATGCGGCTCGTCGCCAGCGGCCCGAGTCCGAGACTCGTCGCGGTCAGGCTACAAAATTTGTGAAAGCTCCGACGGGTGATACCTTGTCGCCTGATCACGCTGTAAAACGTTTCCGTCGCCGCGCCCATGAGTCCTCTCGCCTCGGCTTTGACTTCTCTATAACGCCAAGGACAGCAAGAAGCAGGCCAAGCACTGGAAGAGGTAAGGAAAGTAGAGTAGAGTGATACCAAATTGTCGCAGATTTGAATTGCTCGAATTGCGGTGCGCGCGCGTGCCGCGACCGAGAAAAGCGGAAACAATTCGATTTCAGGCGACAACGAAGTTTCCGCCCCCGCGCGAGAGACCACTCAATGCGCGGCGCACACGATCCAGGGATCGAACGAGCGCACGACGTGCTGGATGGCACCCGAGCGTGCGCCGGCGTCGCCGAGATCGGTGCCGATCAGCGCCTTCCAGCGGGCCGCCGTCATCGGCCGGCTAGAAGGCCACACTATGCAGCCACTTTCCGGCGAAGGTACCCATGGGTTCGAGCGGCCGCGCCCGCCCCGGCAAGACATCGCGTGCCGCAGTGCCGCGCGTCGCTGCGAAACGGTCCCGTGTCTCGTAGTGCATGCGCGGCACAGACCTCGCGAGCGAAGTCCGGCATGAAGAAGATGTAGAAGTGCATGAGATGATCGGCGGCATTCTTCGCCGCATGCGCGGGATTGGTGACGAGTATCCCGTTCGGCGCGACCTCGGCCGCCATCGCATCGCGAAGAGCGGCAGCCGCGGCGACCGACTGCGAGACCGAGCAGATGCCGCAGATCCGCGGCGCCAGCGCGAGCGCCTCGGGGGCGGACGCCCCTCGATGACCTGCTCATCTGGCGCGTATGCGCGATGTTGGAAAGACAACCAATCTTACGGATGTGAAAGGTGGTAGTCGCACGGGGAGCCCGCAACGCGCAAATTGATAAATTTGAACTTGAAGGTCGGGCTTTCTGGCGTCAACCGTAGCACGGTTGGCGATACGCCTTTCGCTGACGTGATGGAGATTCGTTCAGGATGTCATGGTGTCCGAGTGACCCAATAGCGGCCACCCACGCGACGCTAAACGTATCGCATATAAATTAAGACAGAACTTCCTTCCGCTCTGTAAACCGCCACTGCCTCGGCTCGGGAATGTCGTTTTCGCGACACACGTGCATTGAAACACGGCCGCGTCGGAATCGAACACAACACACATTTGCCGAATACCGGAGTGCACATGCAGGGAGGACCAGACTTTGATGACGGAAACGATCGCCTCGATCACGCAGGCGAAGGAGCCCAAGTACTGTTCGCTCGAAACGTCGGCTGGTTCTGCGACGTGATATCCGCGAACAGAGCAGCACCGCAGAATGGCGCCCGCGTCGGGCTGCGTCGTGAGGGCCATCGCCGCAATTCTTCAGTCGAGCTTCGCTGGGATCGCTCCAACCGCGGGCGTATTGTCATCAGCACTAAAGCTGTGATGCCGTGCGACATCCGCCAAGGACTGGCCTTGCATCTCACGTCTCGTCAGGTCGTAGAAACTTACGAGAGACGGCGCTTCACCGCGGATGCCAGACCCACGGTGCGCCTAAATGCCAGGACTGGAGGTAGTGAACTGCAACCAAAGCAAGAGCGAAGACAAAGTGGCGGGCTGGAAAGCCCTCGTTCTCGGCTCCAGACGATGATCCATATTGTGATTGGAACAGATCGAAAGCGCGCAGGCGCTGAGATTTATCAACCGGGAGAATTACAAGACCTTGCAGACGTTTGACGGAGCGGCATTCGAGCGGGAGCGGGACGCGCTGGCCTCGATTTATGATTGATCAGACAATATACCTTATATTAGCCGCCCGGCGGCTATCTCTACAATCTCTGGAAGTGCGCCAACAGTCCGCGCGGCCTCTGGCGACGAACCACTCTGGAAGAATTCGCGCGCCGCCTTGTGGGACATTCTGCTCGACATCGGCCAGCTCGGCATCAGCGACGGTGAAGACCGGCTTCTGAATGCGACGGCCTCGCTGCCCGGGGCTCATGGACGCAGGAGTGCTGAGCCTGCCGGCGCGCCAGCGATGCTGTCCCCTTCCGTGAGTTCAACATCGACGGGAAAGCGGTCGCTCGCGATAGCTTCGTGTTGCCGGAAGCCGAGCCGCGACGCTGAATGGGTTGATCTCGGTACGGTGGTGCTGTCGAGCTCTTATGGGCGGGATATGGCGACGACACCTGGCTATGCGCACACGGTGCGGCTGTGGCGGCGCGGCACGGGGGCAGATCAAGCTCCGGTGATCTTTGACATTGCAGCCGGTAATGGCAGAGCCCCTTGCAATGTCGACCATACCGTTGCGCAAGCGCGGATGTGGTTCGTCGATCAGGTGCGCGCGTCCGGAGGGCTTTGCTCTGCCGAGCTACACCACCACCGGCGTCGCCATATCGGGGACACGTGATTTGGTCACGCGAGATCCGGATATACCTCGCGCTGTCGCGATTGCTTGTATTGCGGTTGTGGCTCACCAAGCGTCCCACGTTGTTGAGGTTAACGCATTTGCTTCGGGGCATATAGGTCACAGGTTCATGCAGACATTGACGAGCACCTCATGCAGCTGTGAGTGTGATGGATCCAAGGCTGGATTGTGAAGTCCGAGGCAAGGTCCCGATAGGATAGTACAGCAAGATCGCGATACTTACGCAACGAGGGCACGTGCTGCTCGCAAACTTCTTACGGCTCCAAGAGAGTCCTGCCGATAAACCTCTCAGATCATTGCGCAAATGCGCAATTTAAGGCGTAGGCGGACTCGAGCGCGAAAGGGGCCTCCGCGAAAAGCGCGCGATCGAAGTCGTCGAGGGTGGTGCTCGCAAATACAGCTGATTATGATCGACGCAAACAGTTGCAGTGCAACGGTCCAGCAGCAGCCGTCACCTGTAGCGGGCAAGATCAACGCATGAACAGCACCTCCTCTTCACCAGTCAATGCGATCGCAGCCGAGCTTGGCCGCCTCGATCCCGTACGCGCCGACGCCACTCCTGAACCTTCCGGCGCTTGCGGAGCGGCTCGGAGTGGCGCAGGTGCTAGCGAAAGACGAGGGCCGCCGCATGCTCGGCAGTTTCAAGTCGCTTGGTGGCACCTATGCCGGGCTGCGCGCGCTCGCCCGGGCCTCGCGCATGCAGTTGGCCGACCTACTCGCGGCCCGACCTAAGGGGCAGCCCACCCTGGTCTGCGCCAGTGACGGCAATCACGGGCTCGCGGTAGCTGCCGCCGCGCGCTTTGCCGGGGCGCCTGCCCGCGTGTTCCTGCACGAGAGCGTGCCGAAAGCGCGCGCGCGCCGCATCGAGAATCAGGGCGCTGAGATCGTATGGGTGCCGGGCACCTACGACAATGCAGTTGATGCGGCCGCAGCCGCGGCCTGCCAAGGCGCCGGCATTCTTGTCGCCGACACGACCGACGATCCGAACGACCCGTCGTTTGCGACGTCATGGCGGGGTACGGCGTCACGGCGGCGGAAATCCGCGATCAGGTGGATTTCGCCGGCCTTGGGCGTCCGACACACGTCTTTATACAAGCTGGGGTCGGCGGACTCGCCGCTGCCATCGCCGAGGGCCTCTCGGGCTGGCTGGCATCTCCGGGCTGCATCGTGACGGTCGAGCCGGAAACCGCAGCGTGTCTCGCGCCCGCGCTCGCGGCCGGTCGCCCGATTCGGGTGATGGGCGATCTCCGCGCAGATGCTCTCCTGCGGCCAGGCGAGTGCGGCCGCCGTTGCGGTGCTCAGGCGTCACGGCGCTCGCGCCATCACCGTGCCCGAGGCGGAATTGGTGGACGCTGTCCGCGTACTCTCCCCCCATGATGGCCTTGCCACCACGCCGTCCGGTGCAGCGGGCCTGGCGGGTGCCATGGCTGCCCTCGCAGACCCGAGCCATACAAGGGATCTCGGACTCGACCGGTTGAGCCGCATTCTCGTCCTCCTCACCGAACGCGCCTGGGAGGACCGAACGTGAGCACCGCAATCTTCGCTCCTAGTTCGACTTGCATCCTCTCAGTGACGCCATGTCTGGCAGGCTCGACGCTTCATCACTGGATCATCGGCGGTCCGTCTCCGGCTCGAGAACCCAGCGGCGCACCCCCGACGGAAACGGGCCCTTCTGCTTTAGGCGGGCGAGTGGCTCTTGTAGTCGGCTTTGAAGCGGCCTGGGCTACTGGCGCACGAATATCTGCAGGAAGATGCGGAGCAATGTTCTGCAGAGACTCAATTCTTGAGGTCAGGGCTGCGATTTGATCTAACATGCGTTTCAAATTGGCTTGCTGCGCATCGATGTTGCGGTTGAGCGCTGAAATCTCCTCGCTCACCTGCTGTTGCCCCGACCGAATCTCCGAAAGGGCCGCCTTGTCTTCAGGTGACAACGCCGGCATTGGGACGACTTCTCGTGCCACTAGCGCCTCGATCATTCGGTCGATATGGGGCCGGTAAAATGGACCCCCAACGCATAGCCCGATGAAGATGGCGACAAATCCAACAACCCACGGAACGCGTCTTGATGAGGTCTGCAAGACGGGCGGCAACTCCGAACCGTTCGCTTGATCAATCACATCCATCATTCTTTCTCTCGATCTATATTGGCTCTCGTTGCCGCGGTAGTAGATGACGGTCAAGAGCGTCCATGCGAAACTAATTGGTCATGCGCACAAAGATATCGGGAAAGATCATGCCGCTTCAGCGTCCAACACGACTCTGCTCGTGCAACGAATCGATGTTTTCCAGCGCCAACAGGCACTCGGCGCATTAACGCTGCACGGGCAACGAAAACACGCCCGATACGATCGCGTCCATAGCTCTAAGTACACTCGCGATGGCGCGGGCTCCTCCGCACCAGCGGCAATCTGCCGGGAGCGCTGTCGAAAGATAAACAAGCACGCTCGCAGAGGGCGGGCTCAGCTAGCTTCTCAGATCAACTCTGCGCCCGAACCGATGGCTACAGGCAAAGTTAAAGCTAGCCGACTGAGAGATGACGAATCGCGATCTATAAGAACGGGCATTATCTGCGCGAGTCTAACAGCGAGCCACTTAACCAGGATCATGAGCCAGGAGCCACGGCTCCCCTATGCCGGAATTTACCGGTGTATGGGCTGGCATCGTGAGATCGGCATCGTAGCGGGGCCACGTCTTACCGCCACAAGGACATCATACGCACGCGGTGCATTTTTCAAGCGTGACCACCCGGTTCGCAGACTTACTCGGAAATACAAGGAATATCGATTGGCGACTGAGTGGGCCTATCTTTTCGACTTGCAAGCCTAACAGCCTGCATTGAACGCGGCGGCATTTTCGCGGCGAGGTTAGAGCAAGCCCATCAGGTGTCAGCCGTTTCAAAATTGCGATGGAATTGGTGGGGAATTCTTCGGAACGCGTGGACTTCTGGTTTTTGTGGCGGCGAGATTGGGTTGAGACGCAGAGCCGTACGACTCACTCAGAAGAAAGTCGGGTGCTCGCGGCAAGCCGAGAAAGTGATCTGGGGCGGCCCCAACAGAGATCCGCCCGCCCAGCGGATTTTTCCTGCTACAAACACTTGTTCCCCAAAAAATCGGTCCTATTTCAGCTGCGCCTGCATTGGCACTCGCGGGCCACGATTGCTAGCAATCGGGAAATCTTCAACTGAAGTAAATGCTTAGGAGATCTGCATGGAATTCCGTCCGCTTCACGACCGCGTCGTGGTCAAGCGCATTGACGCAGAAGAAAAGACCGCTGGCGGCATCATCATTCCGGACACTGCCAAGGAAAAGCCTTCGCAAGGTGAAGTCATCGCCGTCGGCCCCGGCGGCCGCGACGAAAGCGGCAAGCTGATCCCGATCGACGTCCTGGTCGGCGACCGCGTCCTGTTCGGCAAGTGGTCCGGCACCGAGGTCAAGATCGACCAAGTCGACCTGCTGATCATGAAAGAGAGCGACATCCTGGGCGTTCTCACGGACGCGTCCGCCAAGAAGAAGGCCGCCTAAACCATCGCTCGCACCGCTCATCCTGAGGAGCCCTGCTGGGCGTCGTAAAGGGTGAGACCAAGTAAAACATTCAGGAAGACCCACATGTCAGCCAAAGAAGTCAAGTTCGGCGTAGACGCCCGCGACCGCATGTTGCGCGGCGTCGAAATTCTCAACAACGCGGTAAAGGTCACCCTCGGCCCCAAGGGCCGCAACGTCGTGCTCGACAAGTCGTTCGGCGCTCCGCGCATCACCAAGGACGGCGTCACCGTCGCCAAGGAGATCGAGCTCGAGGACAAGTTCGAGAACATGGGCGCGCAGATGGTGCGCGAAGTCGCCTCCAAGTCCGCCGATGCAGCCGGCGACGGCACCACCACCGCAACCGTGCTCGCGGCTGCGATCGTTCGTGAAGGCGCGAAGTCGGTTGCCGCCGGCATGAACCCGATGGACCTGAAGCGTGGTATCGACCTCGCGGTCGAAGCCGTCGTTGCGGACCTCGTCAAGAACTCCAAGAAGGTAACCTCGAACGACGAGATCGCCCAGGTCGGCACCATCTCGGCCAACGGTGACGCGGAGATCGGCAAGTTCCTCGCCGACGCCATGAAGAAGGTCGGCAACGAGGGTGTCATCACCGTCGAGGAAGCCAAGTCGCTCGAGACTGAGCTCGACGTCGTCGAGGGCATGCAGTTCGACCGCGGCTACATCTCGCCCTACTTCGTCACCAACGCCGACAAGA
Source organism: Bradyrhizobium sp. 35 (assembly GCF_023073215.1). Classification (NCBI taxonomy): domain Bacteria; kingdom Pseudomonadati; phylum Pseudomonadota; class Alphaproteobacteria; order Hyphomicrobiales; family Nitrobacteraceae; genus Bradyrhizobium; species Bradyrhizobium sp. 35. Next base: position 23 of record NZ_JADPJC010000132.1, on the reverse strand, counting down.
TGCGCGTTGAGATGGACGACGCC